>PKTQ01000130.1 GCA_002869085.1 Hyphomicrobiales bacterium
CTGTGCACATACATTCATGTCGGCAATCTGCATCGCAGCAGCAGTCATCTTCTGGATCAATCAATGAGTCCTGACCCTAGGAACTCAAGAAACGGCACTTGTCAACCTATTGATATTATGGTATAAATTTCAACATTCCTATTTATCGTTTGTGTGAACAGCGATCGGAAATCGATCCGATCGTGGTGCACATATGCGAGGATATAATGGGAATCATCGTTTTACTAGGGGTTGTGGCCCTGATCGCCTACACAGCTTGTCGCATTTTGATTTTTCAAGTCCCACAGCCGGTGTATCAGGTTGAGCAGCCAGCCGGGATGAAGAGAGCGATAGCTGCTTACAAAGAAAAGCAGCATCGCGAAGAAGAAATGTTGGCCGAAGTTATGGCTACCCTCAGAGCGGGACGGGCCAAACTGGCGGAAGAATATGGTCGCAGAGCCTGCACTTCTGGTGACCTGAAACATGGTCATCAGAATTGGTTTAAAGACCAGTGGCAGGAATACTGCAACCTGGTAAGAGCCAAACATGGCGATAGCCTCACTCAATCTGCTCTTAATCGCCTCGGACTTAGTGCCTGGCGTTAAGGAGAGCAAAACATCGGGCACTGCTGTGCCCGATTTTCTATAACTGTGCTCGCAGCCACCTGGAGAATTTCTCCTCCACCTGGCCCCGGTCTTCTCCATAGCGCTGCCTGGACTGCTTTAAGATGTTGGCCCGGTGTTTGTAGGTGGAGTAAGCATCCCGCAGGGTGCGACCGATCCTGCCTTCCATCACTTCCCCTTTGCGAAGCACCCGAGCACAAATCTTTCCCACTTCCATCCCTTTATAAAAGCTGGGCTGGTAGCGGCCAATTTCTTTGGCTAAGACATCAGCGTCACTGGCTGACACCCGGAAAGACACAATGTTCCCCACATTCCCAAACACTGCCGCCCTTACTTCCCTATCAAGCTGATCTAGATACTGGTTTCCAATCGTAAGGGTGAGGCCATATTTTCTGGATTCAGAAAACATGGCAGCAAAACTATCCGTAGTGAAATTCTGGAATTCATCGATGTGCAGATGGAAATCATGCCGTTGATCCTCGGGGATCGCAGTTCGCTGCATACTATTCTGGGCAAAACCAGAGGCAACCAGTGATCCAAGCAGATTTGACGGCACTTCACCCAAAGTGCCTTTGGACAGCCGGACAATTAAAATCCGCTTCTTCTCAATGATCTGAGACAGATTGATGGATGGCTTCCACTGTCCAAGGATATTACAGACAAATGGATTATGAAGCAGTTGACCGATTTTGTTTTGCACAGGCCCCAGTGCTTCACTGACCTGCCGGCTATTCCACCTGGAGAATTCGCCCTCGAAGAATGTTTTGGCTTGGCGATTCTTGAGGTGTCCTAGCACCTGCTCCCGATAATATTGATCGGCCAGAAATAGCGGAATAGCTGCAAAAGTAGGCCTGAATTTATCAGGGGCATCGAGTAAGGCGGTGATGGTATTGAGGAGTATGTACTCAAGCCTCGCCCCCCAACTATCCCGCCAGATGTGCTTAAAGGCAGCCGTGATGTCCGCCGCCACCATGGCTCGGTCATCAGCCGGCACTCGATAAAAGGGATTCAAGCCAACCGGCCGGCCGGTATCTGATGGATCTAGCACGATCACATCATCAACTCGCCGGCTTGGCACGGTGTCCAACACCTCTAGCGGCAGATCACCGTGCGGGTCAATCAACGCGCAACCCTCACCATTTTGGATGTCTTGGGCCAACAAGTGACGGATGAGCGTTGACTTACCGGTACCCGTTTGACCGATGATATAGAGATGTCGCCGCCGATCCTCACGCGAAAGTGCTACAGGGTGATCCTCACCCCAACCATGAAACTGGCCAATGTGAACAAAATAGCTATCCATACCCCAAAGACAGCTACGTCCCCACCCGACACCCTGGGCGCATCGGTTGCGCCTTGGGTGCTCGGGCTACGTCACGAACCGATCCTGTGACGTATAACAACCCTCGTACCCGCTCGATGAAATTTTGCTGTGCCGTTGCAATGACATCGAACCCCAAAATGTGGGTGGAGAGGACTGTGAAACGTAGCTAACTTTGATGTAGGAGAGCACAAGAGCAAGTGCTCTTTGCAGTATACATGTAGCTGGTACCGTCTCGGGCAGAGTAACGCACAGCCTCGGTTGGCTGGCACAAAAACAGGCCAGATTATCGGAACAAGTCAGAGTGGGTGCCAGTGCGCCTGAGCACAATCACGCCTTCATCTACAAGCTCATAAATGAGAATCCAGTCAGGAGCGATATGGGCATCTATGCAATTGACATAGTCGCCTCTAAGCGGATGCGGCTTGTATGGATGATCGGGCAAGGTGCCGGTTTGAATCAAAAGATCTTGAGCCGCCATCAACAGCTCAAGATCGTTTCCTCTGTTATTCAAGCGCCGGACATCACGGCGATATTTGGTTGTCGGGCGAAGCTCATACATACAACCTTATCTAATCGGATTCGGAGAGAATGTCCTCCATCATAGCCTGGCTGTTTGTATACCCTTCCAAAGTAGTCGGATCTTCAGCCAAAGCCTCAATTGTTTCCTGATTAGGAATGCTGAGCGGAAACGGGAGGCCTTTGTGCATCACCACCTGACGAAGAAAGATCGTAATCATGTCAGTGGTCGACACCCCAAGCTCACGAAAGACCGACTCGGCTTCCGCTTTTAGCTCCGGCTCAATTCGAGCGTTGATATATGCTGTTTTGGCCATTGGTTTTGTGTTCATAGTGTGGTTGTTAGCTACAGCTGCAATGTAACACGAATGCGTTACGAATACAAGACCGCCATTAAGACAACTGGTTTTAATTAGACCACACAGTTTAGAGGTGTGTATAGTTCAAAAACACCCGTAAGTCGGTAGTATTCAGATGGAAACTAGAATATTATCAATAGCTTATGGAGGACAACATGCCAGCTAGCAGAATTGACTTCAAATTCATCCGACAACACCCGGATCTGGACTTTGAGAAAGTTCTTTCTCATTTCGGAGTCCCGCTGCTCAAAGATGGTCAGAAGAATGGTCAGTACAAAGCTGTCTGCCCTTTCCATGACGATCACAAGCCATCCATGAAGGTGAATCTTGATAAGAACATCTTCAACTGCTTTGTCTGCGAGACCAGAGGAAACATCCTCGATTTCGTGGTCGAATTCGAGGATGTCAGCCTACGCACTGCCGCTAAAACCGTGGCTAAGATCTGCGGTATTCCCACCGCCACTGGCCAGGCTAAAAAAACTAGGTCGGGTAAAAAAACGGCCCGCAGTGGCGCAAAATTGAGCGCAGAGAATCGTAACGAGAAATCAAATAGGAAATCGGTTGGCTCCGGCTCTAAAGCTCATTCTGAGCCTTCAGAGCCATCTGGTGAAAGTGATGGAACAAAGGACAATTCAGAAGTGGAAGTCCTGGAGAATAAACCGCTCACCTTCACCCTCAAGAACCTAGTCACAGAGCATGAGTGGTTTGAGGAGCGTGGACTCACCCCCGAGATCATTGAAACCTTTGGTTTGGNCACTCTCGGCATCATGGCTGATCGACTGGCCATTCCCATCCACAACAGTGGCGGCAAGCTGGTGGCTTATTGTGGCCGCTACGTCGGCAATAAGATCCCGGAGGATGAACCTAAGTACAAACTGCCGGTCGGCTTCCATAAAGAGCTGGAACTCTACAATCTGAATCGAGTGCACCAACAAAACCATGAGGGTGCATTGATCTTGGTGGAGAGTTATTTCTCGGTCTTCAGACTGCACCAAATGGGTTTGCCGGTGGTCTCCCCCATGGGCCGGTCACTCTCGCAAACCCAGATCAATCTTTTGGTCAGTCATGGCTTCAAGAAAATTCTGCTGCTGCATGATGGTGATGATCCAGGTAGAGCTGAGGTCACAACTATCAGCCGGCAACTGCTCGAAGTGGGCTTTTATGTCATCGCCCCGATGGTGCCAGAAGACTTCAAACCTCATCGGTTAAGCGAGCAGGAATTGAACATTCTGCTAAAACCGATCAATCGGCCGTAGACTAAACCTCAATCAACCCCGTCAGCGATGACGGGGTTTATCGCGTCTAAAGAACATGTTGCTAGATCACACACTTGTCATGCATGAAGCGCTGATTGCCTTTTGAAGGGGCTAATAAATCAAGACAACCAGCGCTATAACAACATGGATTGGATATACACCCAATACCTGGAATTTAGATCAAAACTGTTGTGATTTCATTAATCATACTGGGTTGTTTTAGCAAAGACTCTGATAATCCAGAGCCCCTTGATTGCTCAACTTTTGCTGAGCTGGTCATATTGGTTAGGCTGGGATTATATGAAGCTGTCTACGTCGCAATCTAAGCTGCTGAATTTTGAAAGAAACAAAAAAAACGCAGAGCAATGCATCCGGAGGGTAGAGGGTATACTGCTCTGCGCGGGGTAGCCTCCCAGATGCTTTATATGGACTATAACTAGGGATTCTGACAGCGTAAACTCTCACCTCATCGGGTAGTTATTTTGTCGCGCAAAGCAGCGTAATGTCTCATTGCACTATGGCCAAAGGCAAGCAATCCTGAATTGCAATGACGTGTGATTTGAGGTGGATAAAACGAAAGTTACAAAATCAACGGTTCACAGTCAGTTCACATTGGAGTCACTACCATCCAGATATCTTACTCCAATCATATTTGATTGGCGCCAGATTACCTCACACTCACGTTTAATATTGCCATTGAGTATGTGAAGTTTAAAGTGATGGGGTACGCCAATGGTTGAATTCACGGATATACCGCAACCAGATTCTGACTGGTTGCGGATCACGCAATCTGTGGCGCTCATCAGCTCGTTAGTGGAAATTTTTGCCGAGAGCAGTTTCCGTAAACGACGGGACTTGCGACGATCTGTCTCTGTGTTCCTCCTGTCCGGTTCAGTGTTCTCAACACTTGAGTTTTGTTGAACCACATTGCCTTCATATTTGCTCCCCTGTTTGAGAGACATAAGTCGTTTATATTCTGGCAAACCATCGAGAATTTCTTTCAGTTGCTCAACATTCAGTTTGGCAAGAATTACTTTCAATCTTGTGAGGTCTATTGGAGGTCTAGTTGCTTCGGCCTGATCAGCAGGAGCAGATCGCGCTTTATACAGTGAAATGTCATTCCATTGATAGTCAGGTTTTGGATCAAAACTGTTTGTCATTTTCCATTCCGTATGGATATTGATTTGTGATCAAATCGACCGTCAACATGAAATATATGGTTGATCTTTAACCGATGATGTCAAGCTGCGTTGTTGATTTGTATTGAATTATTTTCTAGCTCAAGCAGGGCATCGGATAGTTGGTTCAGAATACGAATTACACTTGATCCCGCATCATTCATCTCTTGCAGAGCTTGCATAGCGACATCTGATTGACCAGAATCATATGCATCAAGTGCCCGTTTGGCCGCTGCGTGAACAAGCTTGTGAGGCTCAACCATCTCTTTGAACGAAGGCATATCTGTGATGTTCGCCTGAGTGATAGCATCGTACCATTTCCCAAGCCTGCAGGTGTGATGATCCGGGATGTCGCTGGAATGCAGCTCGACCCTTCCCATGACGGCATCCATCACTCGCTTCTTGAATAGGACATGGTCAATTTTAGCCATTTCGCATAAGCTCCGATCACTATCAGACTGATAGATATCGTTGGCTTGCTCTGTCATCAGATCATTACTGCTGGTAATCAGACCAGAAATGGAATGCACCTGAGCCTTACTTTCCTCAGCTAGATTTGCAACCTCAGTGATGCTCTCTGCGATTTCAGCGCTTGCGGTTTGCTGTTGTTCAAGAATACCAGTAATCTCCAACATCTTCTCGGTCACTTTAGAAACTTGAACTGAGGCCTGATCCATGGTGATGGTAGTTTCCTCAATCAAGGCAGTCCCCCCATTTACCGCCTCTCTTGAGCGATTCAGTGTTTCGGTAATATCATCCATGCCTGACTTCAACGCTGCAATCCGCTCTGAGATATCCTCAGTGGCCTTGGTTGTCTGGTTGGCTAGACCTTTGACCTCTGCCGCCACGACTGCAAAGCCTTTTCCTGCCTCACCAGCTCTCGCCGCCTCAATTGTAGCGTTGAGAGCAAGAAGATTGGTTTGCTCTGCAATGTCCTCAATAACATTCAGAATCTGGCTGATATGGTCAGAGGCTTCGGTGAGCTTATCCAGGCTAACAACTGAACTTTCAACAGATCGGGAGATCTCTTGAATGGCGGAATTGGCGTTCTGAGCACTATCTCGACCTTGACTTACGGTCTGTTCAGTTTCCTTGGCGCTCTCTGATACATCAACACTGTTTCTGGAGATTTCTTCCACGGAGGTAACCAGCTCATCTGCAGCTGTTGCAATGGTCTGGCCACTTCTACTGACTTGAAGAGAGTGGCTGTCAAGCTTCGACAGATTTAGGGCTGTATTGTTCACGCTCTCAAGCATCATTGCCATTTGAGCAATACTCCTCACCTCAAGATCAAGCTTTGCCTTGGTTTTCTGAGAATCGTTTTCAGCCCGCAGCTCTTCATTCTTAATGATGACATTTCTGAACACCTCGACAGCTCGTGCCATTGCACCGATCTCATCCTGTCTATCCTGACCTTCGGGTAATACAGAAGTATCATTCTTAGCAAGCACCCCGATGTTATCAGTCAAGCGTTTGATCGGAATGATAATAGATCTAGCAATCACGATTGATAGGGATGCGATCAAGATCAAGAGAATCAGAAGCCCGGCAGCCAACCATAAGAGTTTCTGAATCGACGCATTAGCGGTCGCCTTTGCCATACTGATAATGTCATCGGCTATTTTATCTTCTATACTTTTCAGGGCATCAATGCGCTTGGTGCTCGCAGCAAACCATTCTGCACCCGTGACAGAAGAAATATCTCCGCCAAAGGGATTTGCATAAGTCAGCTTACGCATATGCGTTACATCCCCTTGCACAGTCCCTTGCAACTTTGCTTTAAAGGCATCATTTTGCTCCTGAGTGGCAAAGCGCCTGAACATTCCGAAGAATGTATCCTGCATGGCAACGAAGCGCACATATTTACGGAATATCTCAGCTTTGTATTCACCTGCTCCAAAACCTACAGCACCCATAGCCCTCTCAAGCCCCGCCCGTTCTTTGCCCTGAAGGAAGGCTGTATAGGCGGTGAAAGAATGAATCAAACTCTGATCAGTCGCAGATGCTCCCACATTTTCTACCGAGGACAGAAGATTGGCAATGAGTGGAGTGTAATACCCAGCCATCTGGACGACATTGATGGAAAACTTATCAATAGATTTTCGTTTGGCATTCAGCTCACTTAAAGCCGATTGAGCCTTGGTTAGGTCTGCTTGGAAGCCTTTAGACTTTATCTGCCCCGCTACACTCGCCAGTGTCGTCTTGAATGACTTGAGGGCTTTGTCCGTGTCTGATCTACGCTTTCCAATCGTACCTGCAAACTTCTTGCCCTTGGAGCCGATGAACCCGGCTGACGTCCCGCGCTCCTTTTGAAGTTCATGTACCAGCAGAGAAATGGAAGGTGCGACTTCGATCACCTCGACGATGCTGGATGCTTTTCTGACCTTTGACCATTCCGCAAGAAGGTCACTAATACCCAGGCCCAGCAATGCTGTCAGGGGTATGAGACCTAAAACGGCGATCCTTATGTTGATAGAAATATCGTTGATGATCCGATTCATCTTAGCAGCCCCCAAAACCCAAAAACCGTCCTCGTACAAGTTTGGAGGTGATCGTATCCAGATAAGGTAAATATCTCATTGAAGATATTCATACAGCATTCCCAATCCGTTACATCTCCTAACCAACTAAGGAAATGCACAAGTCGTTCATGCGCTCGATGTCAGACTGCGAGCCATTTTGCCTTGAGCTCCGAGGAATACTGCTTGCGTTTCGACATCTATGAATCTCCTTCTCGCCGAAAACCAGTACAGAGCATATCGCAGCTTAAATCACTAGCCGAACTATGGGGAGTGTTTCTCTTCCAGGAGAAGACCAGACTGCCTACAAGAGAGCAATATCATATATATGAGATGTTTCTGTAGTGCTGCGGTGTATCTCTTTAACATATGCCCGCATTGGCATGTCATGTTTCAATATATGCTCTATCAGCCACTTCCGGACTAGGCGCATTGATTTTGTAGATACTGATATTAGATCGAAATCATCAACATCTCGGATTAAATATTTGATTTCATGTAGATCATTTATCAGGCTTGCATGCACATCTTTATGCTGCTTGACATCCGGGAAACCTATTTGTTTTTGCAACTCTTCCTCACGCACAAAATGATAAGATGTATAGTCCAATAGTTCTGAGATAAGCTCATCAGCCTGCATTTTTGAATCAAATTGTCGGCAATTTTTTAAAAAACTATTGCACAACTCAATCAGGTATTTGTGATCTTCATCGATAGTGCCTCTGTCGATACAGAGCTTGTCAGTCCAAACTATCAACTTCGGTGCGTTCTTACCCATGATCATTTCTACAACTTAGTTGGCGGATTCTCCATTGCTCAGTTCCATCGATTTTTCGAGACTAAGCCAGGAAGTTTTTATTTTTTATACAGCTAAAACGTTTAAATTATCTTGAATTGCCACCTTGGACAGGTTGCCGCAGCAAGCTACGGTTCACCATGAGTTCTACCGGAAACCAAGCGGCTAGTCAGAGACGGGGCACCCATACGCAAAATCCAAAACCACTGCCAAAGCTGTGGGTGCCTTGATGTCTGCTGTTTTCGGTATCATGGGGAGAACCGACCACGCTAAGCGCGCCCCAGACGGCAAGCAGCTGGCAATCGACCTTGCAGTGCACATCAGCCCGATCGTGTTCCAGATCGATCGTTGCCGGGTTGCGATAGGTGCGAAGGTACTCTGAAGTGGTCCTAGGAATTCGAACAGTGAGCTGAGGTGTATCCTGAACATTTTGAAGGGATACGACGATGGCGGGACGCCGGAGATTTACAGATCAGTTTAAAGCCAAGGTTGCGCTGGAAGCGTTGCGTGGAAGGCAAGCAAGTCGCTGTCCCACGAGCCGGTCTGTGATGCGAGCGCCGTTGCCCTAGGGTCAGGACCCATTAATTCCAAAGATGTCAAATGACGGCTCCGAACCTTAAAGCGGTCATCTTGATGAAACAAAGGACAATAGTGTACAAGCA
>PKTQ01000274.1 GCA_002869085.1 Hyphomicrobiales bacterium
TTCGGAACTCAGGATCGCCAATGGCAGTTGGAAATCGGTCTTCGTGTTTTCCGTCGGCGCCAGCTTTCCCCATGCCTTGCGCCCCAATATCCCTCCCAACTCGCTCAGTGACGGTGGCCGGTATCCAAGATTCTCGATCAGCATTGCTGTTCCTCTTCTGCCGAGCCACCCGCGCGGCATATTGCACCCGGGCGTAAGCTGCGGTGAATGGTCTGGGGGGGCTTAGGCCGCTCCTCCGCCCATGGACCCTGCCGGGAGGCCATGATACTATGGACGGGCAGCGTCATGTTCAAGCGTGCGCATTCCTGATTAGCAGATCGAAACGGGCCCAACAGATGGCATTATCTGATTTGGTGATTGAAGGAACTCATCTGCCCGGAGTTTCGGTCATCATCGGAAATTACAATCAGGCGGGGTTTGTCGCGGATGCGATCGCCTCGGTCGCCCGGCAATCCTATCGGAATTTCGAATGTGTCATTGTCGACGACCGCTCGGCGGACGATTCGGCGGCCCGCATCACCCAAAGCCTTGCCGAAATGCATGACGAGCGTTTTCGCTTCATCCCTCGCACCGATAATGGCGGCCAGATGGCGGCGATGATGACCGGCCTCGATGCCTCCACCGCCCCTTTTCTGGCCTTTGTTGACGCCGATGACATCTGGCACCCGGAATTTCTGGAAGCCCATATCGCCGCGCACCTCTCCCGCGCCGGCGCCGCCGGCGTTTCGACCTCGGATATGGCGTTGATCGAGGAGGACGGCACCATGATTTCCGGTGGCAGTCCGGGCTTTCGCGCCTGGAATCCGTCTTCCCCCGATGTCGCGGACTATGTCTCCAACGAGCTTGGTGAGGGAGGGACCGGATATATCTTTGTCGAGCGGTTTATTGCCCACAGATGGTTATGGTCGAGCACTTCGGGGATGATGTTCCGGCGCAGCGCGCTGCAATTGCTGCGGCCCGGCACGCCCGAGCGCATCAAAATCTGCGCCGACAATTATCTCGCCGTTGCCGCCCATATGCTCGGCGGTACGGTGCGGATCGAGCGCACGCTCGGCCATTACCGGCTGCATGGGGCCAATTCCTGGGCCAAGCACGCTTTTGTCGGGCGCGGCACCACCCTCGGCGCGGCCCGGCCTGATGTGGAGCGGGCGGTCCGCTCGGCGCTGATCGAGCGCTTCTGCGCTGCCGCGGACGATCTGATGCGCATCATGTCCCGGTCGGATCTGGCCCGGATATTGGTGGCCTATCTGGGCTGGGGTGCGGCGATTGCGCTGCATGACAGCAATGCCGCTGCCAGAAAAATGCTCGGCGGCTGGCTGACCCCCCAACGGCGTCTGGCCTGGTTTGTCATGCGTAAAATTCCACTGTCCTGGAGGCCGCGTGAATTCCGGCCGCCGCCGGAATGAGGTTCTTTTTGCCTGATCGCATCCTGAAGACCATCCGCCGGGTTCTGGCGGCGCGGCCATTCGGCGGCCGGGCGCTCAGCCCGCACGAGATCGATCTGGCTGAATTGGATTTCACGCGCTCGTCCTATGGCCCCTGGCTGCTCACCTCGCCCGATGACCAGACTTTCCACTTTTGCGTCAGAGGCTATGGCCCGTTGATTGCCGATGCGCTCAAGGCCCGGAAACGGGATTTCCTGTTTCTGGATATTGGCGCCAATGTCGGCATTTTCAGCCTGGTCGCCGCCGGCATGCCGCGGTGCCGGGCGGTGATCGCCATCGAGCCCGTGCCGGATACTTTCCGCAAACTTGAAATCAATACCCGCCGCAACCGCGCCGGCAAGGTCACCCCGGTGAGGGGCGCGGTCTGCGGAGGACATAAACGAGATGTCCATCTTTCCTATAATCCGCTCCATTCCGGCATGGCCTCCCTGTCGAAAAAACGCGGCGGCGCGGTCAGGGCGCCGGCATTGCGCGCCCGGGATCTGTCAAAGCTGGTGCCGGCGCATTGGGAGCGCATCGTCGTGAAGATCGATGTGGAAGGCAGCGAATTGGAGGTTCTGAACGAGCTGCGCCGTACCGTCTTCTATCCGGCGGTGAACGATATTCTGATCGAGATGTCGAGTCTCCATAGCGGCCGGGACGGGGTGGAAGCCATCATCGCGTTCATGCGGGCAGAGGGCTTTGCCGAAATCGCCAAACGCGGGGGGAAAGAGCATTATGACGCCCATTATCGCCGCCCTGGCGCTGATCCAGCACTGGCCTGATCTGCGGCGCCTGATCGGCCGGGCGCCTCCGGCCTGAGCGAAGCCGCCTCCCGCCTGCCGGTTAAAGGGCCGGGGTGCTCAGTCCGCCCCCGCCTCGGCCGCCATGGCCGCGGCCTTGATCTGCGCCGCGCAATAGTCCCTGGCATGCCGGCACAGATCCTCGCTGTCCGACCACAGATTACGCCAGATGCCGAGCACGCCGCTGAGCGTTGGGTTGACCACTTCGGAAGAAAAGGACTCGAAGGTGACCGGCCCCTGATAATTCGCTTTGTTGAGGCCCCTGAAAATGCCGGCGAAATCGATGCTGCCGCTGCCCAGATAGCCCCGATGCGATTCGCCGATATGGAAATAGCCCAGCAGGTCGCCGGTCTCGATGATCGCCTGTTCGGGGTTCGATTCCTCGATATTCATGTGATAGGTGTCAAGATGCACCCGCGCATTGGCCGCGCCGACCGCCCGGCACAGGGCCACCCCTTCCGCGGCGGTATTGATGATATTGGTCTCATAGCGGTTCACCACTTCCAGTCCAACCAGCATGTCGCTGGCCCCGGCCCGTTCGCATATCCGTCCCAGAATGTCGATGCATTGGCTCCGCCCCGCCGGGCTCGCCGGCTGCATATATTTGGTCATTGCCGAATAGATCACCCCGCACAGATGGGTCGAGCCAAGATCGCGGGCCAGCGACACCGCATCCGATAGCAATGCCTCGCCGGCCTTTGCGATGTCCGGATCGGGGTTGGAAATGTCCGAATTGATGCCGAGCCCAAGCGACACCGTCACCCCCAGCCCATGCGCTTCCAGCAGGCGACGCGTGAAGTCCACATCGATCGAAGCGGGGTCCAGCGCCGGAATCTCGATAATATCGAAACCGAGCCGGGCCGTGCCTTCAATGGCGGTCCGCGCTTCCGCCTCGCTCCAGCCGCCGGCCCAGCACAGGGCATGCACACCCAATTTATTCATCATCCCGTCTCCTCTCACGCATCCGCCGGTCCCCTGATTGAATCGCATTCGGGGTGGGGCCAGTCTCAGCGGATCTATCCGATATTCCCGCGTCCAGTAGGCCTCGCCTCCCGCCCCCCGGTCAAGGGTGAAAAACATCACCGCCGCTGCCGATTGGCGCCGCGATTTGCGGGAATTGAGAAAATGCAACATAATCTCATATTCCGATGGCTTATCGTGCTCAGGAGAGGGACGTGTTGTGAAGACAGGCTATGTGGGATTGATCGACCGGCTGACATTTTATGCGTCATTGATGGCAACGCTCTTACTGTGCGTCCTGCTGATGCCGGCGCCGGTTCTGGCCGAGGGCGGCGGCAGCGATGCGCTCGACCGGCTGAGTGCCCAGGCACGTTCGAAGCAGAGCCAGGTGAACAAGCGCGCCGTGCCAAAACGGCGGCTGCGCCAGCGCCTCAAACGCCGGCCGGTCCGCGCCGCGCGCCGCGTGCCCGTCCGCAAAGCCCGCAGCCCCCTGCTGATCAAGCGGCTCGAGCTGAAATGGTGGCTGAAGCCTCTGGCGGAGCGCTATGTGCCGCGCGAGGTGTTGCTGACCTTCAAACCCGGCACCGAAACCGGTCAGATCGCCCGCATCGCCGCGCAGCATGGATTGCGGCTACTGGCCGCCGAGCCGAATACGCTGCTCGACACCAAAATCTATTTCTTCGATTACAGCCGCGACATTCCGGTCAGAGATATGCTGGCGGCGCTGAAACAACATGCGGCGGTGGCCACGGCCCAGCCCAATTATCTCTATGCCACCCAGCAGGCCGGCAAAGGCGGCTGGAAAGCCCGCAAGAATTATAATCTGCAATATGCCCTGAAAAATCTGGACGTGGCCGAGGCCCAGGACCACCTGCTGGGCAAGGGGATCATCGTAGCGGTGATCGACTCGCAGATGGATCTGGAGCATTCCGAGCTGGCCGGCGTGGTTGTCGATGCCTTCAATGCCATTTCGCGCGGCGGCGCCGGCGAGCCCAATACCCATGGCACCGCCATCGGCAGCATCATCGCCGCGCGCGGCCAGTTAACGGGTGTCGCCCCCGGCGCCAGCATCGTCACCGTGCGGGCCTTTGAGGGCGTCAGCCGCTTCGGCCCGGCGCTCGGCACCTCCCGGGCGCTGCTGCAGGGCGTGGACTGGGCCTTTTCCCGCCGGGCGCGGATTTTCAATCTCAGTTTCGCCGGTCCAAAGGATCCACTGTTCCTGAAAGCCCTGACCCGGCTCAGCGCCGAGGGCGCTATTCTCATTGCCTCGGCCGGCAATGAGGGCGACCGCTCGCCAGCGCTCTATCCGGCCGCCGCCGACATGGTGATCGCGGTCACCGCCCTCAACCAGAAGGATAATCTGTTCATCGCCGCCAGCCATGGCGACTATGTGGAAATGGCCAGCCCCGGCGTCGATATCCTGGTGGCGCTGCCCGGGCAGCGTTATGGCTTCATGTCCGGCACCTCGATGGCGGCGGCCCATATCAGCGGCATCGCCGCGCTGATCCTGGAGCATAACCGGGACCTGCCCGCCGCCGAACTGCGCCGGATTCTGGTTTCCACCGCCGAGGATCTGGGCGCCAGCGGGCGGGATGCGCTCTATGGCGCCGGGCGAGTGAGCGCCGCCAAGGCCATTCAGGCGGCGCTGCAATGAACCTTTTCGCCTGTGCCCGCGTCTACTTGTCTGAAAGCCGGATCGGAACATGAGCGAGGCCGCTCAGGACCATTTGCTAATCAACCGGATCGCCGCTGGCGATCAGGCCGCGATCAGAACCCTGTTCGCACGATATCATCTGAGACTGTTCCGGTTCATCTTGCGCTTCGTGAAGAACGAGGCGGTCGCGGAGGAACTGGCTAATGAGGTCTTTTTGGATATATGGCGCCATGCGGCCAAATATGAGGGGCGCTCGAGCGCCTCGACATGGCTGCTCGCCATCGCCCGCAACCGGTCTCTGTCCTATCTGCGCAAGCGGCGCGAGGACAGCATGGACGACAAAACCGCCGAGCGGATGGTTGACGGCGCCGATACCCCGGAAGTCACCGCTCAGAAAACCAATAAGGGCGCCCTCATGCGCCAATGTATGCAGCAGCTTTCACCGGAGCACGGCGAAATCATCGATCTTGTCTATTACCATGAGAAAAGCATCAACGAGGTCAGTGAAATTGTCGGCATTCCGGTGGGTACGGTGAAAACGCGCATGTTTCATGCGCGCAGGAAATTGTCGGCCCTGTTGAAGGAAGCCGGCGTGGATCGAGGATGGCCATGAGCCCGTCAAAGCACATCAAGGACGATCTGAGCGAGTTCGAGGCCCTGTTGCCATGGTATGTGGCCGGGACCCTTGAGCCGGAGGCCATGCGCCGCATGGACGCGGCGCTCGAGGCCAGCCCGGAGCTGCAGCGCCTTCTGGACCTGACCCTGGAAGAGCAGCACCAAAGCATCCGGCTCAATGAGGATCTGGGCGCGCCGTCATCATCGGCCTTGCCCGATCTGATGGCCCGGATTGCCGCCGAGCCGCAGCCCTCTGCCTTTCGGCCCGGGCTGACCCGGCGCATCGGCGCCTGGCTGGGCGGGCTGACC
>PKTQ01000206.1 GCA_002869085.1 Hyphomicrobiales bacterium
AGCAGGCCGCAGGCCAGAATCACCGGCACGAAGCGCGGACCGACCCCGGCATCGGTGCCGGGCGGGATCGTCGCCGCCAGGGCCAGCGCCGCCAGCCCGGTCAGGATGATCCCCAGGGCGATACGGAATTCCTTTTGTTTCCAGACCGGCATTGTGGGTCCCCTGTCAGGCCGCCGCGCGGGCGCCGGCACCCTGAGGCGCCGGCACCCGTGGCAGCCTATTTGCTGAAATTCGCCGCGACGATCGGCTGCATATTGGCCTGAAGCCGTTTGACGATCGCCACCCCTTCCTCCGGCGGCTTATAATAGCCGACCGCGCCGGTTTTCTTGATCAGTTTGGCATAGCCTTTCTGGGTGGCCGCCGCCTTGATCGCCGCGGTCAGCTTGGCGACCACATCGGCGGGCAGATCCCGGCGCCCCCAGATGATCATCGGCGCCGCCAGATCGAGCTCGGCCAGGGACTGCTCGCCGAATGTCGGCACATCCCTATAGACCCCGTCCCGCTCGCGCGACGCCACGCCCAGCGCCTTCAGTTTCGATTCGAAACCGGCCATCAACTGCACCCCCATGAACCCGAAATCGACCTGCTTGCCGGCCACGGCATTGCGCGCCTTGGAGCCGCCCTTGAACGGAACCAGGGTCGCGCTGATATTGTTGGACTGCAGAAAACCCATGCCGGCAATGGTGTGGGAGCTGGTCTTGCCGGGATTGGACCAGCGTAATTTGCCCGGATTGGCCCTGGCAAAGGCCACCAGCTCGCCGGCATTTTTGAACCGGCTGTCCTTGGGCACGATCAGCGCCGAAACCAGTTGCCCGATCACCCCCAGGGGCTGGAAGTCCTCAAGCGCCTTGATCGGCGCCTTGTCACCGTCGATCAGCTCGCGGGTGGCGAAGCTGGCGGCGCTGATCACATAAAGCGTATAGCCGTCCGGCGGGGCCTGTTTCACCGTTTTGGCGGCGATCATGCCGCTGGCGCCTGGCTTGTTGACCACCACGAACGGCATGCCCAGCGCATCATAGATGAAGCTCGACAGGGCGCGGGCATAGACATCGGTGCCGCCGCCGGCCGAGAACCCGACCAGGAGCTTGACCGGCTTTTCCGGATATTCGGCCCGCGCCGCCTGCGGCGACACGGCCAGGGCCAGTGAAAACACCGCCAGGCTTGCCGCGGCAAATTTCAGAATTCGTGACAGATTTCGCATGATCTTCCCCTCCCAGAACATCGCTCCGGGCCGCCCATGGGCGGGCCGGAAACGAGACTGCGACCAATGTGGCCGCCTTACACACCGCCGGCACCGTGCCAATGAATAACGGGCATCTCAAAGCCTGGGCGATGTGGTTTCTGGAGCCAAGATAATTGATGTTTTTCATTTGGAAAATTATAATTATCCGATTAATACTTAGGAAAATTCGAACAACTTGGCGTCACTGCCGACCAACACAATCGAAGCGACCAGCGGGGCCGAACAGTGAATCTGAAAAGTCTGCGGGTGTTCGTCCATGTGATCGACGAAGGCACCCTGGCCCGGGCCTCCGAGCATTTGCATCTCAGCCAGCCCGCCGCCAGCCGGCTGCTGTCGATCCTCGAGCAGGAATTGGGCATTGCCCTGTTCTACCGGGAAAAGAAGCGGCTGATTCCGACCCCGGAAGGCAGCCTTTTTTATTCCGAGGCGGTGCGCATTCTCGCCTCCATCGACGGCATTCCTTCCTTTTTCGACCAGATTCGCAAGGATGCCGCCGTGCCGCTGAGGGTGGTGTGCCATTCCCGCATCGTCAGCGGCCTGGTTCTGCCCGCCATCGCCCGGTTGTCACGCCGCAATGCCGGGCTCAAGATCAGGCTCGAGGTGCATCCGAGGCGCGATCTCGCCCGGCGCATCGGCCAGGGGCTTTACGATATCGGCATCGGCGCTTTTCCGCTCTCCTCCGATGAGGTCGATCAGATGTTTCTGTGCCGTGCGCCCATCCATGTCATCGTACCCAAACATCATCCCCTGGCCGCCCATGAAGTGCTGACCACCAGCCAGCTTCAGGATCATCCCTATATCGCCATCGACAGAAACACCATCATCCGGCGCATCGTCGACCGCGAACTGCAGAAAGAGGGCCTTGAGCTCGATCCGCTGCATGAGGTCTCGGTCGGCTGGGCCGCCTATCGCCTGGTCCAGGAAGGGATCGGCTTCACCTTCGCCGATCCGGTGGCGGTCGAGGAAAACCTGATGTCAGAGCTGTGTTTCGTGCCCTGGGCGCGCAAAGCGGCGATCGAGTTCGGCGTCTTCCTGCCCAAGACCCGGCGCCGGCATCATGCGGTGGAGGAGTTTATCGCCTGCATCCGGGAAACCGCCGACCGGGCCATCCCGATGCCCAAAGAGCCCGGCCCGGATCGGTTCAACTGACATGGCGATGATTGAAACAGGAAAGAAAACCAGGACCGCAGGGAAGAATTTTTCGCCAAAGGAATCGAGAATTCCCGGCGTGGAAGCCAATGGTTCAAATTATTCTATCTCTTCAATCACTTGTAAAAAATACAAAGCTCCTTATATGGGTGGGATAAGAAAAATAATCATAAGTGAATATTCTCAGTACCAATAATATTTGTCTATTTATCAAGCCTGCGATTATTCGTATGATCTACAAAACAGACATTCAATCCGAACACAGCGCTATGACAGGCGTGGCCTGCTGAGATAAGCGGCATTATTTCTGCCTGTCATCCGCCATGAAAAGCAGGCCTGGGCCCGGAACAGGCGCAATGCGCCTCCCGATTTCACGGCCTCGCCTAAACAACCGAGAGACTATGACAACCAATAACACCATTCAGAACATGGCCCTTTTTTGCGATTTCGAGAACGTCGCCCTTGGCGTACGCGATGCAAAATATGCGGCTTTCGATATCCAACGAGTCCTTGAGCGGCTTTTGATCAAGGGCAATATCGTCGTGAAAAAGGCCTATTGCGACTGGGCCCGCTACAAGGAATTCAAGTCGCCCATGCATGAAGCGGCCTTTGAGCTGATTGAAATCCCGCATGTGCGCATGTCGGGCAAGAACTCGGCCGATATCCGCCTCGTGGTGGACGCCCTGGACCTGTGCTACACCAAATCGCATGTCGACACTTTTGTGATCATCAGCGGCGATTCCGATTTCTCGCCCCTGGTGAGCAAGCTTCGCGAGAACAACAAGCTGGTGATCGGGGTCGGGGTGAAGAATTCCACCTCCGATCTGCTGACCTCCAATTGCGATGAATTCATCTATTATGATGATCTGATCCCCCCGAAAAAGACGCCTGCCAAAACCAAACAGAGCCGCCCGGCCGAAGATGGACGCAAGAAAAGCGCTGCCGCCAGCGATGACGACAAGCAGCTTGAAGGGATTCAACTGGTATTGGAAACGGTGGACGATTTGTCCAAAGAGCGCGGCGATGAAGACAAAATCTGGGGTTCCATGGTGAAACAGACCCTCAAGCGCCGCAAACCCGGCTTCAACGAATCCTATCACGGCTATCGCACCTTCAAACATCTTCTGGAAGATGCCGAGGCGCGCGGCCTGCTGGAATTGGAACATGACCAAAAGTCCGGAGGCTATATCATCAAAAACGCGCCCCGGCGCGGCTAAGCGGGCAGACCTGGGGGCGGCGGGGATCATGGCGACCGTAAAGCGCGTGCTGATCATCGGCGGCTATGGCAATTTCGGCAGCTTCATCGCCGCCAGTCTGGCGCCCGAGCCCGGCATCCGGCTCATCATCGCCGGGCGCTCGCAGAAAAAAGCCGAGGCCCTGGTGGCCGGCCTGAAAGGGCCAAACCCGCCCCAAGCAGCGGCGCTCGACATCAATGCGGGCCTGGCCGAGGCTTTGGCGGATATCGCTCCTGATCTGGTTATTCACACTTCGGGGCCGTTCCAGGCCCAGGGCTACGAGGTCGCCCGGACCTGCCTCGCCCGGGGCTGTGCCTATATCGACCTTGCCGACGGGCGCGACTTCGTGCGCGGCATTACCGCGCTCGATCGGGACGCCAGAGACCGGGGCACGCTGGTGATCAGCGGCGCCAGTTCGGTGCCGTGTTTCACCTCGGCGCTGGTGGACCATTATCTTGGCGCATTCAACACCCTGGAAGCGCTCGACTACGGCATCACCACAGCGCAGAAAACCCCGCGCGGCCTCGCCACCACGGCGGCGATATTGAGCTATACCGGCAAGCGGTTTCAGGCCCTGGCGGATGGAAAGCCGGTCCATATTCATGGCTGGCAGAATTTACATGCCCGCAATTATCCCGGGCTCGGCCGGCGCTGGCTCGGCAATTGCGATGTGCCGGACCTCGCTTTGTTCCCCGAACGTTATCCGAATTTGAAAACCCTGCGCTTTTATGCCGGCCTGGAACTGCCGCCCATGCATTTCGGCCTGTGGGCGCTGTCATGGCTGGTGCGCATCGGCCTGATCAAAAATCTCGGCAAAGCCGCGCCGTTGATGCTGAAAGCCGCCCATGGCTTCGACTGGCTCGGCAGCGACAGGAGCGGTTTTCATATGGAACTCTCCGGCAGGGACGAGAACGGCGGCAGGAAGAAGATTATTTTCGAGCTCACCGCCGGCAGCGGCGATGGCCCCCATATTCCCTGCATCCCGGCCATTCTGCTGGCCCGCAAATTCGCCGCCGGCCGGCTGGACGCCGTGGGCGCTTTTGCCTGCATGGGCTTCATCACTGCGGGTGAAATTCTGGACGCGCTGGCGGAACTGGATATCAACTGGTCGGAGCGCTAAGCCCGCAGCGTCGCCAGGGCAAGGATCAGGACCGGCCCGCCCTCGCGCCGGTTAAATCCGCCACCACGGCGCCAAACGCCGCCGTGCCCAGCAGCCCGCCGAGATCGCGGGTGCGGGTTTCAGCCTTGCCGAGCGCGACCTCAAGGCCGAGCTCCATATCCCGCGCCGCCGCCGCCAGAGACCCGTCCCCCCGGCGCGCCCCCAGCCATTTGAGCAGCATTGCTGCCGAGCCGATCAGCGAAGCGGGATTGGCCGCGTCCTGCCCGGCCAGATCGGGCGCGGAGCCGTGCTGCGCCTGGGCCATGGCATGCTCGCGCCCCGCATTGAGCGAGGCGGCAAGGCCGATGCCGCCGGCCAGCTCGCTCGCCAGGTCCGACAGGATATCGCCATACATATTGGTGGTGCAGACAATGTCGAAATCGGCCGGACGCCGCACCAGATGGGCGCACATGGCATCGACCAGGATCTCCTCATATTCGATTTCGGGATAGTCGCCGGCCACCTCGCGCACACAGTCCAGAAACAGCCCATCGCCGAGGCGCAGCACATTGGCCTTGTGCACGGCGGTGACGCGCCCCGGCCCCTCGCCGCTTTGCTGGCGCCGCCTGGCCTCCGCAAAGGCCGCGCGGGCGATATCGAGCGAGGCCCGGCGCGTGACCCGGCGCACGGACAATACGCAATCCTCGACCGGCATGAACTCGCCCGAGCCGTCATGGAGATTCCGGTCCGCATAAAACCCTTCTGTGTTCTCGCGGTAGATGATCAGGTCGAGCGGCGTACCGGTGGCCGGGCGCACGCCGGCAAATGTGCGCGCCGGGCGGATATTGGCATAAAGCGCCAGGCGCTTGCGCAGCTCGCCGGAAGGATTGAGCCCGCCCT
>PKTQ01000372.1 GCA_002869085.1 Hyphomicrobiales bacterium
AGGTCCCGCAGCCAGTTTCGGCGGGCGGCGCGATAGCCCGGCAGCTTGCGGGCCGCCCACCAGCCCTTCAGCACCCGCATGGGTTCCTGATGCAGATATTCGGGCAGATAGCGCACCGGCGCGGTGATGCGCTGATGCACCGGATGCACCGAGCTGTCGGTGGGATGGCGCAGGGAGATCAGCCGCAGGTCGAACCCGCGCTCCTGCAGGCCCAGAATCTCCTGAGCGATGAAGGTTTCCGACAGGCGCGGATAGCCCTTCAGAACAATCGCGATCGCCGAACTCATGACCCCTGGTAATCCTCCGCCACCAGGCGCAATTGGGGCGCGGCGGCGCGGTCCGGCAGATTGCTGAACCATTGATCGACAATGCCGCAAATATTGGTGGTGCCGTCGAGCAGGCCGGGCAGATTGGCTTCGGACGGGCGCGGGCGCTCGGGCAGCAGGCGCAGGGCGCGGGCCATTTTCTGCGGATCGTAAGCGCCGTCATCGACCAGCATCATGGCCAGACCAAGATCCTCGGCGCGGGAGGCGCGCAGATATTGCTCGAGGCGCGGCGTGGTGCGCGGCACGATAATGGCCGGCTTGTCGAAAGACAGAATTTCGCAAAAGGTGTTATAGCCGCCCATGGCCACCACCCCGGAGGCGATCGACATCAGATGTTCCAGATTGGAATCGAAGGTCAGGGCATGGACCCGGTCGAGGCGGTCGACCCGATGGCGGAACTGAGCCTGCAGATCCACATGCATGAACGGCCCGAACACGATCACCGCCTCATGGGGAATGTCCGGGTCGTGCTCATAGGCGCGCAGGGTCCACTCGACCAGGGCGGCGCCGTCGCCGCCGCCGCCGGGCGTGACCAGGATGAACGGCCCGCTGATGTCGGCATGATCGGGGTCGTGCGCCGCCGCGGCCGGGTTGGAGGAGCGGCGCAGATAGCCGGTATAGGTGATCTTGTCGAGCACCTTGCTGGAGACGCCGATGCCCTTGAGCGGATTGTAGATTTCCGGACGGCCATAGACCCAGATATCGTCATAAAGCTCTTCCAGCGCCGGCAGGACGGTCTTGCGTTTCCATTCCCTGGCCAGCATCTGGGGGTCGTCCATCACATCGCGCAGGCCGAGCACGGTGCGGGCGCCGCGGCTCTGCAGCAGTTCGAGCGTGTTCTTGACCTCGCCGCGCAGGCCAAGGGGCTCCTTGTCGACCAGGAAGATATCCGGCTTGAAGGTGTCGGCGGTGCTGTAGATGATCGCCTCGCGGATAGCGATGGCGTCTTCGGTGCTGATGTCGAGCCCGCGCGCGGTATAACCGCCGGAGCGCAGCTTGACCACGCCGGGAATGCGGATGAAATCGGCCCGGGCCCGAAAGCCGTAACTGCCGATGATCGGCGAGCCGGACAGGATCAGCACCGACAGATCGTGGCGATGGTCGAGCAATGCATGGGCAATGGCGCGGCAGCGGCGCAGATGGCCCAGACCAAAAGTATCATGACTATAGATCAGCAACTTCATGTGTCGGGCCTTGGTGGAATTATTGCTGCACTGTCCGGATATTTGCCGGATCAGTAGGTTACGCGTTTCAGCCTGGCGTGCAAATCCTTCAGCTTGCTGCCGTTCCTGATGCGCGAAAAGGTTACATCCATGCCTGTCCCGGTCAGGGTGCGGACATAGCTCTGCATCTCATAATCGCCATCCGCCAGGATGATCAGGGAATGAATGGTCAGGGTCTTGCCGGCCAGCACCGCCCAGACATAGGGACTGCCATCGAGCGGATCGAGGGGCACTTCCTGGCCGAACGAATTGACCCGCATGGCGGAGCGATAGAGGCCGCCTTTGCCCATTCTCCTGAAATTAATGGAGAAATTCGCATGCTTTGTCTTGCCGCCCGCCCGGTAAATCACCGTGGTCCATTCCACCGTGAACCCCCTTTTATAGGGGCCGATCATCACATCGAGATTGCGCCTGGCGGTCTCGTTCTTGCCCAACTCCTCGGCCTCGCCGGTGAACTGGCCGTAAAAAGCCTCGAGCGGATCGGCGGCCGCGGCGGGCCGCAGCGGCGCCAGCATCAGGGCGCAAACCATCATCATGAAGCCAAAGCGGAGCATGAAATCGTCCTTCAACCGAACCGGCAAAATCTGCCGCCGAGGATTTAATCAGGTTTCCGGCCCGATTACCAGCAGGTTGACATACGAAGACAACGATAATGTGATGGGGGAGATTATTTCGCGGTTTCGGCGGCGGAAACCCTGAGCGCATCATAGCCGCTGGGGCCATTGGCGGCGCTTACGGCCACATTGGTGACGGTGATGGCGGCAAATCCGGTCAGCAATGTACACAGAACCAGCCCGGCGAGAAGCCGGGACAATGCACGCTTGTCCGCCTGAGCAATTGCCATGATTTCAGATTCCCCGTCCTGCGCCTTTTTCAAACTTATGTCCCCACTTTATATCATTGTTCATGAATGCTTGCTTAACGGCCCCGTCTCAGGCAACGCCGGCCCGCAGCAAATCATGGATGTGCACAATGCCGATCGGGCGGCCATTGTCAACCACGAACAGGCTGGTAATGGAAACAGAATTAAGAAGCTTCATGGCCTCGGAGGCCAGCATGTCGGGGGGCGCGGTCACCGGCGAGGCGGTCATGATATCGGCGGCGGTGGCGTCCAGCAGCCCGGATGACATGTGGCGGCGCAGATCGCCGTCGGTGATGATGCCGGCCAGCAGGCCGCCCTCATCGACAATGCCGAGGCAGCCGAAGCTTTTCTCGGTCATGATCAGCAGGGCATCGGACATGGGGGTGGCGGCTTGGGTCAGGGGCAATTCCGCGCCGCCATGCATCAGATCGCGCATGAAGGACAGGCTGGCGCCAAGCTTGCCGCCGGGGTGAAACTGCTTGAAATTCTGGGCGGTGAAGCCCTTGCGCTCCAGCAGCGCCACCGCCAGCGCATCGCCAATGGCCAGTTGCATGGTGGTCGAAGTGGTGGGGGCCAGCCCGTGCGGGCAGGCTTCGCCGACCTGGGGCAGGCCGAGCACAATGTCGGCGGCCCGGCCCAGCGTGCTGCCGGTCTGTGAGGTCACCGCCACCAGAGAGACATCGAAGCGGCGTGAATAATTGATCAGGTCCTTCAGTTCCGCGGTCTCGCCGGACCAGGACAGGGCCAGTATCACATCCTTGGCGGCCAGCATGCCGAGATCGCCATGGCTGGCCTCGGAGGAATGGACGAAATGGGCCGGGGTGCCGGTGCTGGCCAGGGTGGCGGTGATCTTGCGGCCGACATGGCCGCTCTTGCCGACCCCGGTCAGAATGACCCGGCCCTCACAGGCGGCAATCAGTTCGACCGCGCTGATAAAGGCCTGGCCCAGCGGGCCGTCCAGACTGTCGATCAGGGCCTGAAGCCCCTGTTGCTCGGTGTTCAGGGTGCGAATGGCGCTGGCCAGATGCGGATGATCCAATGTCGTCACCTGTGGTTTTCATTACCGGCGGGCCGGGCATGGCGGATGCACTCAGCCCGGGTCAGGCTTCTATAACCTTAAACCGGCGAGGAAACCACTTGTTAACTATAAAATCTGTACAAAGGAAGCTGGTCCTGTTGACGCCTGGCGCTCAGGCCGCCAGCCGCCGGGCGCAACACCCCACCAATATCAGGAACCTTCCTGTGACGAAAAAAGCCGCCGCCCTGATCTTGAGTCTCAGCCTGCCGGCCAGCCTCGCCTCGGCGCAGGAGGTGGTTTATGTGATTCCGGCGGCCAGCGAACCGCCGATCGGCTATGTGGAAAAACCCGAGCAGAGCCCGAGGCTGAACGAGCAGAAGACATCCGAAAACAGCCTCAATAGCCGGCGCGGCCTGTGGCGGGGCGGGGCGCGCGGCGATCTTTACGCCAAAGGCAGCATGGGCGGCGATGCGAGCGGCAATTCGGACAGATCCGGAGCGGATGGCGGTTCCGCCGGCGGCGCCGGAACGCCGCCCCTGAACGCACGCGGCGGGGTGAGAGGCGGCGATATCCGGGCCAGCGAACCGGCCGGCACGGCCGAGCGGGACCGGCGGGTGGTTTATGCCCACCGGGTGCGCGAGGGCGGGGTGCGCGAGCCCGATGCGGAGCTGACGCCCGATGGCCGCCGGGCGGATATGAGAGGCCGAAACGGCCGGGCCGGTTACAGGCCGGAGACCGGCGCACCGGCGGCGGGCACTGAAAGTCCCGGCCCGGAAGGATATGGGCGGGAGCCCCGCGACCCCATTCCCTATGGCGCCAGCCAGCCCTACGGCACCAGCCAGCCCTATGGCACCAGCCAGCCGGCGTCGGCGGCTTCCACTTATGCGGCGCTGAAATCATCGGCCGGCGCGGCGGGGACCAGCAATTCGCTGTTCGTGGATGATGCGCTGATGACGGTGCGCGAGCGCTCGCACCCGGAATGGGAGGCGCTGGGGGTGCGGGCCGGCGCCTTCATACTGCGGCCCACGGCGGATCTGGAAACCGAGTTTACCGACAATGCCGGCCAGAGCGCCAGCAACCGCAAGAGCGATGTGGTGGGGATTTTACGGGCCGGGTTCAGCGCCGATTCCGATTGGTCGCGCCATGCGCTCAGCGCCTCGGTGTCGGCGGAGATCGGCCGTTACCGCCGCGAAACCGACCAGAATTACGTCTCGCTCGACATGGCGCTACGGGGCCGGCTCGACATTCGCCGCAACACCACGCTCGACACCGAGCTCGGCTATGAGCTCAGCCGTGAATCGAGCAGCACCATCAGCAGTGCCTCCAGCGCGGCGCGGCGGCCGATGGTCTCAAACTATCATGCCTCGGCGCTGGGCACGCACCGGTTCAACCGGCTGTCGCTGTCGCTGCGCGGCGGCTTCGACTATGCCCAATATGGCAAGACCCTGCTGTCCGGCGGCGGCAGCGCCGGCAATGAAGACCGGGATTATTTCGACCTGACCTCAACCGCGCGCGCCACTTACGAGGTGAAGCCCGGGGTGTCGGTCTATGGCGAGGCCGGGGTCAGCCTGAGGCGGCATATCCGCAACACCGACAGTAGCGGGCTGCGGCGGGCCTCGGACGGGGTCTCCGCCAGCCTCGGGGCACAGTTCGAGATCGGGCGGCTGATCCGGGCCGATGCCTCGGTGGGGGTGGTGCACCGCAATTATCATGACGGCAGCCTGAAGGACGTGACCGCCCTTATTGCCAATGGCAAACTGGCCTGGAACGCGACCGAGCTGACCACGGTTTATGCGGAGGTTTCGACCGAGGTCAGCGAAACCGACCTTGCCGGCATGTCGGCGACGGTGGAGCGCCTGGCGGTGTTCGGCGTTCAGCATGAATTGCTGCGCAATGTGACACTCGGGGCCGAATTGAGCGGCGGATATAACTCGGCGATCGGCAGCGCCACGCGCGAGACGGTGTTCGGCGCCGAACTCAGCGCCGATTACCACATCAACCGCCGTTCCAGCCTCAGTGCCAATGTTACCCATAGCCGGCATGACAGCAACCAATCGGGCGGCGACTATAACGAAAACACCGTGCGGCTTGGGCTGAACCTGAAACTGTGAGCGCGG
>PKTQ01000370.1 GCA_002869085.1 Hyphomicrobiales bacterium
CCGATACTATTTCGAGCCCCAGGCCGTCATGCCTGCGCCAGATCACATTGGCATTATAGAGGCTGCTGTCCCGGTCGAGCATCACCCGGATATGATCCGGCACACCCTGCATATCGGGCAGGCGCACCCCCATGCCGAGCTTGCCGGCATTGCGGATCTGGCAGTTCATGGTGGAATAGCCCTTATTGAAAACGAGCTTGCCGGACATCAACACGCGTTTGCGCTCAAATCGCCGTCTTTCCATGGGCGCACTCCGTAAGTGATCCATCTCAATGTTGAGGCCGATCATAGCCGAAAAAATCACAGCAAATGAGAACTATCTCAGGAGAAGGTAAAAACCGGAAACCATACAACCATGGCGAAGATATCGCGTGATGGATGCAAGACCATAAAAAACCCCGCACCGGCATCGCCGATACGGGGTCTGAAATGTGTTTTGGAGGTGGGCCTTGTTACTTGGCCATCTTCTCCAGCTTGTCGGCCTTGATACACCCGTACCGTTTCCCGGTACGGGCTGAACTCCGCCGGAAAAGGGCCGCGTTTTACTTGGCCATCTTCTCCAGCTTGTCGGCCTTGATCGTATTCTGGTGCAGGGCCGCCGCCTTTTTGGAGTCGAGCCCGAAAGCCACCGCCATAAGCTGGGTCGGGAACACCACCGGAATATTGTAATTGGTGCCGAATTCCTTATTGATGGCCTCCTGATACATTTCCAGATTGGTCTGGCACAGCGGGCAGGGGGTCGAAACCACATCGGCGCCCGATTCCACTGCCGCTTCCAGAATGGTCTGCATCAGATGCAGGGTTTTTTCCGGCTTCATCACCGCCACCGAACCGCCGCAGCAATTGGTCTTGGGCTTGAAGTCGGTCGCTTCGGCGCCGCAGGCCTCGGTGATGTCGTCAAGAAACTCCGGGTCCTCATAGGTGTCGTAATTGCCGCCCGCATCGGTCATCGCGAACGGACGCACCGTCTGGCAGCCGACCCAGCCCGCCACTTTCAGCCCTTCCAGCTTATTGGTGGCGCGCTCCTTGATCTTGTCCATGCCCACATCGTTCACCAGCACTTCCATCGCATGGTGCACCTGCAGATCCTCGGAATATTTCAGGCCGCCCGCTTCCAGGGCCTCATTGACCTTGCCGCGCAGATCGGCGCTTTCCTTGATCTTCTCGTTATTGCCGTGGGTGTTGAGATAACAGGCGGCGCAGGCGGTGACCACGTCAGTGTTGCCCCGTTCCTCGGCCTTGGCCAAATTGCGCCCGTTCAGCACGGTCTGGGGCAGCGCCCCGCCGCCGATCAGCCCCACCGAGGCGCCGCAGCAGTTCCAGTCGTCAATATCGACGATTTCACGCTCCAGTTCCGGCATCACAGCGCGGAAAGAAGTGTCCAGATGCATGCCGGTCGCTTCGGAGCTGCAACCGGGATAATAGGTATAGGTCTTTTTCTCGCTCATGGCTTATCCCTTTTCGCTCCTCAGTCGCGCGCTTCGATTTCAGCGGCTTTTTTCAGCATGGCCTGCAGGCCCTTGGTGTCTTTGATCTTGTGCGGCATGCCGATATGCATACGCCCGGCCTTGACCATGCCGAGGGCGATCTTCAGATTGGCCAGGGCTTTCTTGACGCCTTCCACCAGGCCGAAGGAGAAGAAATATTTCATCGTCACTAGCCGCTCGTCGGTCTTGCCGAAGGCATTGGCGCTCCACCAGAAGGAATTGGCGAAATTGGCGTTCTCTATCTTGGGGGCATAGCCTTCACGCGCCGCCACCGAGGCCAGGCCCTGCACGATATAGGTCACCGGCACCCCGCGCGGGCAACGCGCCACGCAGCGATAGCAGCTTGTGCATTCCCACAGGGTGGAGGAGTTCAGCACCTCTTCCTTCATGCCGGCGCGCACCATCATAAACAGCTTGCGCGGGCCGACATCCATTTCCGTGCCATTGGGGCAGGAGCCGGAACATGTGCCGCATTGCATGCACATATTCATCTTGTCGCCGCCCGGCACATTGTCGCGCACCCAGCGTGCGAATTTCAGGTCATATTTGCGGGTGGCCTGATCTGGTATCTGTGCGGTCATCTGGTCACTCCTACATCTTGAACGGGTTGAGGCCGAGGCCTTCGACTTCTTCGCCGAAATTATTCAGCAGGTCGGTGATCCGCCCGCTATCGGCAATCGAAACCTCTTCAACCTTCACCCGCTCTTCCTCGAGCATCAGGCTCTGAAGGGTTTCGCCGACCTTGCTCATGCGCTCGGTGGCCATTGCGCTGCCCTTCACGAAGTGGCACTGATAATCATCGCCGGATTTGCAGCCCATCAGCATCACCCCGTCATAGCCCTTTTCAAGGGCGGTGGAGATCCACAGCAGGGTCACCGAACCCAGGCAGCGCACCGGGATGAAGCGCATCATCGAGTTGAGCTGCTGGCGGTTGATGCCGGCCATGTCGAGCGCCGGATAGGCGTCGTTTTCGCAGGCAAACACCAGGATGCGGGGTTTTTCCTCGAACTCGTCCGGAATTTCCACCGCGCCGATCATCTCCGACACCATGGTCGGCGAATAATTGTCGAACGAGATGGTCCGCACCGGGCAGGCGCCCATGCAGGTGCCGCAGCGGCGGCAGCGCGTCGGGTTGAGGATCGGGTAATCGGTGCCCTCTTCCTCGTCAATGGCCCCGAACGGGCATTCCACCGTGCAGCGGCGGCATTTGGTGCAAATGTCGAGGCCGAATTTCGGGAACGACAGATCGCCGGCGCGCGGATGCACCGATGCGCTGTCTTCCGAGGCCCGCATCGACTGGATCGCTTTGAGCACCGCGCCCTGCGCATCTTCCATCGCTTCGCCCATGGTCATCGGCTTGCGCACCGGACCGCAGGTATAGATGCCCGAGCGCCGGGTCTCATAAGGGAAGCAGATATAATGCGAATCCGCAAAACCATTGGCCAGCACCGGAATATGCGGCCCCTGCCGGTATTGCAGGTTCAGAATCGGGCCGCCCGGCTGGGCCGGCTCGCCCTCATCGGTGTTCTGGGTCAGGAACTTCAGACCCCGCTCGGCAAAAGCCGCGGTCGGGTCCACATCGTCCTTGAGCTGCGCATTGCCCTTGCCTGTGGATTCCAGGTCCGGATTGGTGGAATTGGGCACCATGCCGGTTGACAGCACGATCATGTCGAGCCCGCTCATCGGCACGTCCTGGCCCAGCAGATCGTCGGCCACGGTGACGGTCAGATCCGCATCGACCGACTTCACCGTACCCTTCTGGAAGATGACGCCCTTTTCCTGGGCTTCGCGGTAGAAATCCTCGGTGGTGCCGTGGGCGCGCAGATCCTCATAGATCACATAGGCCATGGCATCGGGATCGCTGTCCACAAGCTGGATCGCCTGCTTCAGCGCGATGGTCGAGGTGACACCGGCGCTGAACGGGGTGATCTCGTCATCGGCCGGAATGATGAAGGCGGCGATTTCCGGCGTCTTACCGTCCGATTTGCGCTTGATGCCGCCATTGGCCGCCAGCGCCTCGAAATCGATATCGGTGATGATGTCGTCGGATTTGCCATAGCCCAGATAGTCGAGCTTGGCCGGATCATAGGGCCGCCAGCCGGTGGCCACCACGATGGCCCCGAACACTTCCCAGGCCTCGTCGCCGCCATTGGCCAGTTTCACGGTGAACTTGCCGGGCATGCCTTCGGTATGGGTGACGATGGTGCCGGTCTTCACGGTGATGGCCGCATTGGCCTCCACTTCCTCAATCAGCGCCGGCACCGGGTTGTCCTGCAGGCCGCGATAGGGCGGGCGGTGCGGGGCGACCTTCGACCATTTGGCGGCCCAGCCGCCAAGCGCGTCGGATTTCTCCACCAGCACCACTTCGGCGCCGGTCTTGGCCGCTTCGAGCGCCGCCGTCAGCCCGGTCACGCCGCCGCCGACCACCAGCAGCTTGCAGCTGGTCATCTCATTGACATGCGGTGTGGGCGGGGACGAATTTTCCGCCTGCGCCATCGCCATGCGCACATTGTCCTTGGCGAACATAAGCGTGTCTTCCTCGCCCGGGGGCTGGGTCCACACCACCTGTTCGCGCAGATTGGCGCGGATGATCTGGGCGCCGACCTAGTCGAACTCGCGGGTCATCACCCGCGGGCTGCAGCCGGCGATGATCGCCTGGTTGACCTCGCCGTCGGCCACGTCCTTTTTCAGCTCTTCATAGCCCTCGCCGGTGCAGAACGACGCGGCCCGCTTGCAATGGGAGACGCTGAAGTCGAAACCTCCCGTGACATCCTCTTCCAGCTCGTCCATGTCGACCGCCTCGGCAATGCCGCAGCCCTCGCACAGATAAACGCCGGGTTTTCTTTCAAACTTGCTCATAATCCTCGGCCCCTCTACCTATTTGGTGCCTGCGCGAACGGCCTGAATGGCCTTCAGCGCGGCTGCAGTTGCTGACTGGTTGGACAGGGCCACGTCAAACGGCCCGCCGGCAACACCGGCAGAGAACTGCCCTTCATCATCCCCGATCGAAGGCACCACGAAGCCGAACTCGTCCTTGGACATGTTGGCCGGCGCGAAATCGGCGTCCATATTGGGCTGCATGCCGGTGGCCAGAACCACCAGGTCATAGGGGTTCTGATAAAGACCCTGCTCGATGGTGTGCTCGCCGCATACCACCGGGCGTCCGTCCTCACCAACCAGGATATGGCCGGGCTTCGACTTGATGAAATTGATATTGTTGTCGCGTTTGATGCGCTGGTAGAATTGCGACATCTTATCATGCGCCCGGATATCGATGTAATAGATATCGATCTGGGCGTCCGGATATTGCTCGCGCACATAGGCCGCATGTTTCAGCGACGCCAGGCAGCAGATCATCGAGCAATAGGGCAGGTGATTGATGTCGCGCGAGCCGGCGCATTGGATCATCGCCACCTTCGACACTTCCCCGCCATTGGACGGGCGCAGGATCTTGCCGCCGGTCGGGCCGTCATGATTGGCCAGCCGCTCCATTTCCACATTATTGATGATGTCGGCGCATTTGTCGTAGGAATAAACCTCGATCTTGGACGCATCATAGGGCTTCCAGCCGGTCGCCCACACAATCGCCCCCACATTGAGATCGAAGCTTTCCTCGGTCTGGTCGAAATCCACCGCGCCCTTGGGGCAGGCGGCGCTGATCTTCTCGGCTTCCGGTGTGCCCTTGACGCTTTCGTCGATCACATAGGCCATCGGGAAGGCATGTTCATGCGACAGGCGCGCCGCCTTCACCTGGTCGAGCCCGTAATTGAACGGATTGTCGATCATGGTCTCGGTCACTTCTGCGCATTTGCCGCAGCCGTCGCAGGCCGATGTGGTGTAGCGCGGGCTGGTTTTCACCGACACGGTGTAATCGCCCTTGGCACCTTTCACATCCACCACCTCGGTCATGGTCATGACCTTCAGATTGCGGTTGCGCTTGATGCGCTGATAATTGATCTCCAGCCCGCAGGTCGGATGGCACATTTTCGGGAAATAGCGGTTGAGGCGCGTCACCCGGCCGCCCAGATAAGGCTCTTTTTCCAGCAGCACCACGTCA
>PKTQ01000367.1 GCA_002869085.1 Hyphomicrobiales bacterium
ATGGCGCCGGAGAGATAGTGCTTGGCGTCTTCCGCCGCCTTGATCAGCGGCAAGCCCTTGGCGAGACCGGCGGCCACTGCCGAAGCGAGGGTGCAGCCGGTGCCATGGGTGTTGGCGGTGTCTATGTGCGGCGCGCTGAGCCGGGCGGCGGCGGTGCCGTCATGCAGCAGATCGACCGCGTCTGGCCTGCGCAAATGGCCACCTTTCAGCAGCACCGCCCGGGCGCCGAGCCGCAGCAATTGTTCGGCCTGGTCCCGCATCTGGTCCAGATTGGCGGCGCGGGCGGCGCCCAGCAGCAGGGCGGCCTCGTCCAGATTGGGGGTGATGATGTCGGCGAGGGGAAACAGGTGCTGGCTGAGGGCGGCAATGGCATCCTCGCGAATCAGCGGATCGCCGCTGGTGGCCACCATCACCGGATCAAGCACGATATGGCGCGCCTTATGGGCGATCAGCCCCGCCGCCACCGCTTCGATGACCTCGCGGCTGTGCAGCATGCCGATCTTGACCGCGTCGATATGCAGATCGGAAAACACCGCATCCATCTGAGCTGATACGAATTCAGGCGGCACGCCGTGCACGCCGCTGACCCCGCGCGTGTTTTGCGCGGTCAGCGCGGTGATGACGCTGGCCCCATAAACCCCGAGCGCGGAGAAGGTTTTCAGATCGGCCTGGATGCCGGCGCCGCCGCCGCTGTCCGATCCGGCTATGGTGAGGGCGATGGCGGTCATGAGCCCGCGCCTCCGGCCTTGGCCCCGGCCACCGCCCCGGCGATCTTATTGGCGGCGGCGGTGATGTCGGCGGCCCCGGTGACGGCGGAAATCACCGCCACCCCGTCGGCGCCGGCCTTGATCACTTGCGGAGCACGCGCGGCGTTCATGCCGGATATGGCCACCAGAGGCAGGCCGGGCCGGCGCCGGCGCAGCAGCGCGGCAATGGCGGCGAGGCCCGAGACGCCGATGGGCGGGTTGTCGAGGCGCTTGCTGGATGTCTCGAACACCCCGCCAATGGCGGCATAATCGAGCAGATCGAGCGGCGCGTTCTCGGCCTCGTCCATGGTGCGGATCGACAGGCCGATGATTTTTTCCGGCCCCAGAATGTCGCGCGCCTCGGCAGGGGCATCATCGCTCTGGCCGACATGGACCCCGTCGGCGCCGGCCCGGGCGGCCAGCGCGGCATCGTCATTGAGCACCAGGGGCCGCTTGAAGCTTGCGAGGGCGCGGCGGATCTCGGCGGTGGCGGCGATAAGCGTCTGCGCATCGGCATCCTTGTCGCGGAGCTGGAAGAAGCTGGCGCCGCCCCTGGCGGCCAGCACCGCCATTTCGGCCAGGCTCATCCGCCCGGCAATGGGGCCAAGAATGACATAGAGGGAAAGATCGATCATGAGGCGGCCTCTATATTGTGAAAATCTGCGGTGGAAAGATCGGATGCGGTCATATGGAAAAGAGCGTCGAGAAATAACGGGCGGAAGCTGCCCGGCCCGGCGGCGGCGCGCCCGGTGATGGCCCCGGCCCGGTTGAAGATGAGCAGGCTGGAAACCGCCGCTTCGAACGGGGCCTGCCCGATGCCGGCGCAGGCGGCGGTGACGGCGGCGCCGGCGCAGCCAAAAGCAGTGCCACGATCCATGAAGGCATGGCCGCTGCCGATGCGGGCGGCGCGCTCACCGTCGGTGACGAAATCGCGCTCTCCGGTGACGATCACGGTGACGCCGTGTTCCCGCGCCAGCGCGCCGGCGGCATCATTTTCCGCGCCGCCGGTGAGCGATCGGAGCTCGCCCTGGTTCAGGCGGATGATGGCGGGCTTCAGGCCGAGCAGCTCCAGCGCCAGGGCGCGGCGCGGCCTCGAGCGGTCGCACAGCACCGGGTCGAGCACCCAGGGGGCGCGGCGCTTGTTCATCACCGCGACGGCGCGGGTGAAGCCGCTGATGCGGTCTTCATCCAGAGTGCCGAGATTGACCAGCAGGGCATCTGCGCTGCTCGAAAAATGCTCCACCTCGGCCGGGGCATGGGTCAGGCTGGGGCGCGCGCCGAGCGCCAGCAGCACATCGGCGGTGAAGGCGGCGGCGGCCATATTGGTCAGGCAATGGATGCGGAACGCGCCATCGCGAAAAGCGCCGAGGGCGCGGGCGGCGGCGGCGATCTGATCCCGATCCGGCGGGGCGGCGTTCACCTTGGCTGTTCTTTCCATCAGCGGCGCCGGCCCTGGCGGACGGGCGCTAAATTGCATCAACCGGAAAGCCGATGGCGCGGGGCTTGAAGGGGGGCGGGGTGGGTTCGCTCACCTCAGTTCCCTCCGCCGGCATGATCCGGATCAGGTTCAATGGGTTGGCGCGTATATCTCGCGCCTCTCAGCTCACTCAGAGCACCCCAATGAGGACGGCGCTGAGCCTACGCCATGCGGCCGGGTCTGGCAAGCCATGCTTTGGCGCGGTCCGGGCCGCCGCTTCATGGGGCCGGGTGCGGTTTGGCAAATCATGGCAACAGGCTGCCGCGCCGGAACGAAAATGCCACAAATCGCCCATGAGCTATTGACGCCCGCCTTCAATCCATGATTTATGCCTTTTGCAGTGACGGGCGCGTAGCTCAGTGGGAGAGCACTACGTTGACATCGTAGGGGTCGCTGGTTCAATCCCAGCCGCGCCCACCATCACACCCCATTGTTTTGACATTGAAAATGGGGTCTCTCCAAATCCACTAAAATCGATATTCGCCGCCAACGCATTTTCGCGGAGGTCATGGCCAAGGCTAGTTCTCCGGTATGCCCGCCTTGCGCAGGCCGTCATTGAACGCGGTGCGGATATCCTCGTCCTTGAACTGCCGGGAAATATTGTTGTGGGCGATGGAAAAGTCGGGTTTGAGATTCAGCAGTTCCTCGGCGCCCCATTGCGCCTCGCCGAGCTCACCGGTCAGGCCATGGGCCGCGACCAGGAAGGCGTGACAGCTCAGCATGGTATGATTGCGAACGATGCAATGGCGGAATTGCTCGGCGGCGGCCCGGTAATGTTTCATCACGAAAAGGGCGCGGCCGAGAATGTCGATATAGGCGGATGAATAATAGGGATTCAGCGCCATGGCCCGGTGGATGCTGGCCTCGGCCTCCCGGCCCTGCCCGAGATAGGCCTGCACCGCAGCCAGGACCGCGAAACCATCGGCGTAATTGGGGGCATATTTCACCGCGTTCTCGGCGGATTTCAATGCCTCCCGAAAGCGTCCCTGACGCAGATAGGAGACAGACAGGGCGAAATGGCCCTGGGGCAGAGATTGGTCGATCTCCAGCGCCCGCCGGCCATAATGCAGGGCCTGTAGGATATTGTTTTCAAAACCGCTCTCCAGAAAGAAAATGCCGCTGGCGGTGTAGGTGAAAGCCATGGTCGCATAGGCGCGGGCAAATTTCGGATCCTGGGCAATGGATTTCAGGAAGTAAGTCCGGGCTTTTGCGATGCTGGCCGGCGTGAATTGGCGCAGGGCCTCGACGCCGCGCAAGTAAAGATCATAGCCCTCCGGTGAGGCTTCCTGGCCGGAATTGTTCGCGCCGGCCCCGGCTTTCTGGTCGAATTTCACAGCGAGCGCGGTGATGATCTTGTTGGTGACGTCGTCCTGCAAGGCGAAGATGTCGCCGAGTTTCCGGTCGAAGCGGTCGGCCCAGACATGGGCGCCGGTGGCGGCATTGATGAGCTGGGCACTGATCCGAACCCGGTTATCGGCCTTTCTCACACTGCCTTCCAGCACGTAATTGACCTTGAGCTCTTCGGCGATGCGGGCGACGTTGACGGCTTTGCCCTTATAGGTGAACACGGTATTGCGGGCAATGACGAACAGGCCGGGCACCCGGGACAGATCGGTGATCAGATCCTCGGTCATGCCGTCGCTGAAATAGTCCTGCTTGGCATCACCGGACATATTGGTGAAGGGCAGCACTGCTATGGAGCGTTTGGCGGACTCACCCGAAGCCGGAGGCGGGGAGGCCTGATGGGATCGGAGAAACAGCCCCCAATAGCCGCCGGCGCCGATCACGGCGATCAGCGCGATGAAACCTGCGGCAAGGGCGGCCCGGCGCAGATTGCGGGCTGATGGGCGGCGGGCCGGCGTGGGCCTGCCTTTCCCTGCTGCTTCAGGGCCGGGCGCTTTCCCCCCGGCGATGGCGCCGGGCTCGATGGCATAGACATGCACGGGTTCGGGCATATTCTTCATGCTGACCAGGCCATGATCGGTGAAGGTTGCCTCAAGGCGCGCTCTTGCCTGCTCATAGGCGTTGGCCGACAGGGCGATGCTGCCGGGTTTGGCATATTGCTCCAGCCGGGCGGCCACATTGACCCCGTCGCCGAACAGATCGCCGCCGCGTTCGATCACATCGCCCACATTGACGCCGACCCGAAACAGGATCCGGCGGGTGGACGCCAGACCGGCATTGCCTTTTTCGATCCGGGCCTGAATCCGAATCATGCAGCGCAGGGCATTGACCACGCTGGGAAATTCCAAAAGCAGACTGTCGCCCGCCGTATTGGCGATGCGGCCCTGATGGGCGGTTATCTCGGGATCGATGATATTGGATCGCATGCGGGCGATGCGATTCAGGGTGTCTTCCTCAGCCTCGGAAATCAGACGGCTGAATTCGGCAATATCGGCGGCCACGATGGTCGTGAGCCTTCTGTTTTCCACCCTGTCGTTCATGCATTGTCCTGACAGCCCGTGCCTGCCTGGAGTGTAGCTGCTGGTTTGGAATCGATCCAGAACAGAATGGCGGTTTTGCGGGCTCAGGGGCGGAAGTCATATTCCGATCTTGATACCGCCAGCACCTGCTCGGCGGTCATGCCGGCCCGGGCGCTGTGCTGCATATGGATGAATCTGGAATTTGCCGTGCGGCTGTCAACCAGGATCGCGGCGCCGGTTTTGTCCGAGAAGCTCAGCACCTGGCTGTTCCATTCTACCGGCAGCAAGGTGAAATCGCAGCCCCTGAGGGCGATGAAGGCGCCGAGATAATTCTGGTCGATCCGATAAAAATCCGGCAGGCGGGCCAATGACGAAGCCAATTGATAGGAGCGGATTTTCGGGAAATTATCCCGGACGAATTTCAGCCCTTCTCGTGAATAAAGCACGAGGCCCGTATTAAAGACCCTGGGGCGGTTCAATTCATCGACCGGCACCCTTATGCCCCATCTCAGCCTGATCATCCTGGCCCAGCGCCGGTCATTCCTGAGGTTGATATTTCCGGTTTTGCCGTCCCGCGCCGCCGGCTGCCCGGTCTCCTCGACCATGGCCAGATGTCCCACGGGTTCATCGAAGATATTCCGGCTCACCGAGGCCAGCGGAATGATGTCCATATCCACATAGAGGACCCGGTCATAGACATGAAAGGCCTCATCATGAACCGGCCGGAGCGCCGCGAAATATCGCGCAAATTTGCCGCGAATGAAATCCGGGTCCTTGTCAAAGCGGTAGTCCGCCCCGATTTTGCGCGCATAATCCTCGAATAGCTGCCGGCTGATCCTGGCATAAGTCGGCATGTCGCCGATCCAATATTGGTAGATCAAGGTTTTCAAATGCTGCC
>PKTQ01000217.1 GCA_002869085.1 Hyphomicrobiales bacterium
CCCTGAGGGAATAGAGCTGTAGCGCCAGCCCCCACACCCCGGTCCCTCGCATCGCTTCGGGAAGAAAGGCGCGCCGGGGCGCTACGATCAGCCGGGTCCAGGCGCTGCGCCCCGCCGTCTCGATGCTGAGCTCATGATAGCCATGCGGCAGATCGGCGGGCAGGCAGAGCATCACCGCCCCGTTCCCGTCCCGCTCTGTCAGTTGCTCCGCCGCCGCCCGGCCGCTGCGCGCGCCGCCATCTTCCAGCTTAATCTGCCAGGCAAGCCCGCCTTCCAGCTCCGATGCGGTCAGGCCGAGCCGGACCCGGAACGCACCGCCTTCGCGCAGCACCGCCACCGGTGCCAGCATCCGCCGGTTCCTTTCGGCCCGCAGCGCCTTCAGGGTGTCGGCGGCGGCCTGCTCGGTGTTTGCGCCATAGCCCATGGCCGCCAGCAGTTTTTTCTTGCTGCGGCGCGGCACCTCGTGATGCACCCCGGCCACGTCCCAATAGGAAGTTTCCAGCCCCACATAATCGCACAGCCGGTCCAGCGCCGAATCCTCAGCCATGCTGCCGGCTCCGATGCCCGCTGGCCTTCAGAAGCACCAGGCTGTCCGCCTTTAGCGGATAGCTGTCGCTGATCGGATCGGCGCAGTCCTGACCGCTGCCATCGTCATAGCTGGTATCGATCATGCAGGCCCAGCGCAACGGGGCGAGCCCGGCGGGAATCTGAAAGCTGATATCCCGCTTGCCGCCATTCAGCAGGATCAGGAAATCGCTGTCGCCATTCTCGTCGCAGCCCAGATGGTAGCCGAAACAGGAGGCGTCCGGCTGGTTCCACAACGCCTCGTTCATTTCGCGCCCGTCCGGATGCCACCACGAGACATCCTTCTCACCGCCGTCGCGCAGCGGCCGCCCGGTGAAGAAATGGTTCTGGCGGAACACCGGGTTGCGCCGCCGGATCGCCAGCAATCGCCTGACAAAGCCATGGAACAGCCGGTCTTCCGGGCTGCGGCTTTCCCAGTCCAGCCAACTGATCTCATTGTCCTGGCAATAGGCATTGTTGTTGCCGCCCTGGCTGCGCCCGAACTCATCCCCGCCCAGCAGCATCGGCATGCCTTGGGACAATAGCAGCGTGGCAATGAGCGAGCGCTTGCGCCGCTCGCGCGCCGCGATGATCCGCCGGTCCCGGCTTACGCCCTCAACGCCGAAATTGTCGCTCAGATTGTTATCCGTGCCGTCGCGGTTGTTTTCCTTGTTGTTTTCATTGTGCTTGCGGGCATAGCGCACCAGGTCCTGCAATGTGAAACCGTCATGGGAGGTGAGATAATTGAGGCTGGCCTGCGGCGTGCGCGGCTCGAACATATCCTGCGAGCCGGTCATGCGCCGGGCCAGTTCGCCGATAATACCCTTGTCTCCGCGCCAGAACGCCCGCACCGTGCTGCGATAACGGTCATTCCATTCCGCCCAGCGCGGCGGAAAGCCGCCCAGATGATAGCCGCCGGGGCCGAGATCCCATGGTTCGGTGATCAGCTTCACCCCGGCCAGCACCGGGTCCTGCCCCACCGCGGTCAGAAACGGCGCATTCGGGTCGAAGCCTTTCGCACGGCGCGCCAGCGTCATGCCGAGATCGAAGCGGAAACCATCCACCTTCATCCGTCCGGCCCAGTAGCGCAGCGAATCCATCACCATCTGCAAAACCCGCGGATGCTTCATGTTCAGCGTATTGCCGCAACCGGTATAATTGACGTAATGGCGCTGATCCCGCTGCAGCAGATAATAGCTGGCGTTGTCTAGACCTTTCAGCGAATAGGTCGGGCCCAGGCCGCCGCCCTCGGCGGTGTGATTATAGACCACATCCAGGATCACCTCGATGCCGGCGCCGTGAAAACGCCGCACCATTTCCTGGAACCCCGCCACCGCCGCTTCGCCGCCATACAAGGGCTCCGGCGCAAAGAAGCAATACGGGTTATAGCCCCAGTAATTGCTCAGCCCCGTTTGCTGCAGATGCGGCTCGTCGGTGAAGGGAAACACCGGCATCAGCTCCACCGCGGTGATGCCGAGCTCCTGAAAATGCCGCAGCATGACATCGCTGGCGAGGCCCTCATAGGTGCCGCGCAGCCGCCCTTCCACTTCCGGGTGGCGCATGGTCGCCCCGCGCACGTGAATCTCATAGATGACACTGTCCGCCGCCGGAATCAGCAGGCGCTTGTCCCTGGTGCGACGATCGATCGCCGGCATCAGCACCGCTTTGGGTATGAAAGCCGCATTATCTCTGGTGTCGATCAGGTGGTCGTCATACTCCGCCCCCTGCCGGAAGCCGTAATTGGCTTCATTATGCACGATGCGCCCGCTCAGCGCCCGGGCATAGGGGTCAACCAGCAGCTTGTTCGGGTTGAAACGGTGGCCGTGATCGGGGTCATAGGGCCCATGCACCCGGTAGCCGTAATGCAGGCCGGGTTTCACCCCCGCCAGATGGCCATGCCACACCGAATCGGTTTTCTGCGGCAGCGCGATGCGGCTGAGCTCGCGCCCGCTCCTGGCATCGAACAGGCACAGCTCCACCTTGCTGGCATGGTCGGAGAACACCGCGAAATTGGCGCCATTGCCATCGAGATGCGCGCCGAGCGGGAACGGCCGGCCATCCGAAAGTCGATATTCCGCCGGCTCGCTCACACAGACGGCCGCAGCACCAGGGCGCCGAGCGGCGGCAGGGTCAGGCTGATCGATTGGGCATGGCCGTGCATCGGCACCGGCTCGGTCTGCACGAGGCCCGAATTGCCCTTGTCCGAGCCGCCGTAAAACGCCGAATCGCTGTTCAGAACCTCGCGATAGGCGCCGCCTTTGGGCACGCCGAGGCGGTAGTCCGGCCGGAACACCGGCGTGAAATTGCACAGCACGATCATGAAATCGTCCCGGTCCCGGCCATAGCGGATATAGGAAAGGGTGCTTTGCGCGCCGTCATTGCAGTCGATCCAGGCAAAGCCTTCGCCCTCGCAGTCCTTTTCATAAAGCGCCGGAATGTCGCGATAGAGCCGGTTGAGGTCGCGCACCAGATCCTTCACCCCCTGATGCCGCTCCAGCCCGGCCAGGTGCCAGTCGAGGCTGTGGCGGTAATTCCACTCTTCCTCCTGGGCGAATTCCGAGCCCATGAACAACAATTTCTTGCCCGGATGGGTGAACATATAGGTCAGATAAACCCGCAGATTGGCGAAACGCTGCCAGGCATCGCCCGGCATGCGCCCCAGCAGCGAGCGTTTGCCATGCACCACCTCGTCATGGGACACCGGCAGCACGAAATTTTCACTGAAAGCGTAGATCAGCGAGAAGGTCAGGCCGTTATGGTGGAATTTACGGTGCACCGGATCGCGCGAAATATAGCGCAAAGTGTCGTTCATCCAGCCCATATTCCATTTATAGCCGAAGCCGAGCCCGCCCAGATCGGTCGGCTGCGACACCATCGGCCATGAGGTCGATTCCTCGGCCACCGTGAACGCCCCCGGATGCTGGCTGTAAACGAGCTCGTTGAGCCGCTTTAAGAACGCCACCGCCTCCAGATTTTCATTGCCGCCATATTCGTTGGGGCTCCACTGGCCCGCCTCGCGGCTGTAATCCAGATAGAGCATCGAGGCGACCGCATCGACCCGCAGCCCGTCAATATGATATTGCTCCAGCCAGTAAAGCGCGTTGGACAGCAGGAAATTCGCCACTTCCGCACGGGAGAAATTATAGATCAGCGTACCCCAGTCCGCATGCCTGCCCTTACGCGGATCCGCATGCTCGAACAGGTGGGTGCCGTCGAACAGCCCCAGCCCATGGGCGTCTTCCGGGAAATGCCCGACCACCCAGTCGAGAATCAGGCCGATCCCCTCCTGGTGGCAGCGATTGACGAAATGCCGGAACTCGTCCGGCGGGCCGAAGCGGCTGGTCGGCGCGAACAGGCCGATCGGCTGATAGCCCCAGGAGCCGTCAAACGGATATTCGCTGACCGGCAGCAATTCGATATGGGTAAAGCCCATATGCTTCACATAAGGGATCAGCTCATCGGCCAGCTCGCCATAGGTGAGCGGCCGGTTGTCCTCGTCGGGCTTGCGCCGCCACGAGCCCAGATGCACCTCGTAAATGCTGATCGGCTTGTCCCGGTGATGGCGCTCGGCGCGGGTCTTGAGCCAGTCCTCATCGCTCCAATTGAACTGGTTGATATCATGCACGATCGAGGCGGTGCCGGGCGATTGCTCCATGAAAAAGGCGTAAGGGTCGGTCTTCAGCGGCATCAGAGCACCCTCCATGCCGAGAATCTCGAACTTGTAGAGCGCGCCCTCGCCGATTCCGGGGATGAAAATCTCCCATATGCCGCAACCGGGATGCACCCGCATCGAATGGCGGCGCCCGTCCCAGTCGTTGAAGTCTCCCACCACGCTGACCCGGCGCGCATTGGGCGCCCACACCGTGAACACCACGCCCGAAACCCCGTCGATTTCCGTGCGATGGGCGCCGAGCTTGTCATAGGTGCGGTAATGGGTGCCTTCGGCCAGCAGATAGCGGTCCATCTCGCCCAGCCAGCTCCCGAAGCGATAAGGGTCCTCGATCTCCATGCTGCCATCGAGCCGCAGCCGATAGGCAAACATCCCCGCCTTGTCCGCCAGGCGGGCGGTGAACAATCCGTCCGGATGTACCCGCTCCATGGCGGCCAGCACGCTGCCATCCGCCGGGTCAATCACATCGACCCGGCCGGCCTGGGGCAGGAACGCCCGTACAATCATCCCGCCATCGGCAGAGTCCTCATGCGGGCCCAGAAATGAAAACGGATCATGATGATCGGCATTCAGGATTGCCGCTGCATCATCCTTGCTTGTGGTCACATTTACGCCAGTTTCTTTGCCTGACCCACCCAATTGTCACGGGTCATCCGGCTCTTGCATTTCAGAATGCTGCCAATCCGGTCAATATCGCCCGGCGTGAAGGCTGCAATCTGGTCATAGCAGGAAATGCCGAGCTGATTGAGCTTTTTCTCAAGGGCCGGCCCGATTCCGGTGATTTTTTTCAAATCATCCACGGTTTTCGGATCGAGGGAATTGGCCGCATGCTCCATCGCGGCAACTTCGGCCTCGGCTTTCAGCCAATGGTCGAGGTCCTTGCCGTGCGGGCGGCCTTCGGCTTCCCAGATTCTGTAGGCGGTTTCAGTAATATTTGTGCGGTCGTTTCCGGAAATCATGACATCCTCGCGCTGTTGATAATCCAACCTTCAATTCTCTTCCGTGCCCACCAATAAGGGAATTCTAATATATTTATGTGAAGCAAAGCTAGCCACATTTTACCAAAGGTCAAGCACGGCTGAGCGCCGCCGCCGCCAATCCCGCCTCGCCTGAGGCGCCGTGACGGAGGCGAATCAATTCCGCGCTCGCAGAGTGAGGGAAATTTACGGCCCGATTGCGCCGATCCGATGGCAAATCAGCCCGAGGTCAGGGAGCATGAATAGGGCTCGGCTCTAGAACGTGCCGTCATAGGCCTGACGGCCGATCGGAATCGCGATCACCGTAAA
>PKTQ01000202.1 GCA_002869085.1 Hyphomicrobiales bacterium
CCAGATAGGCCAGCATGACGCTCGGCAGACCGAGCACCACCACCACCAGATATTTATATGTGGACAGAAACTCTTCCATGGCTGAACAGCGCGTTCAACGATCAGCTATTCGATCATGGCCAGCCGCCCGATCATTCCGAGTATAGATATTGGAGTTGGGACGGCAATGCGGCTTAAGCCCTCACCGCGCCATCTCGGGCGCAGGACAGCTATAAGAAGATCAGCGCCTCACTCGGCCCAGCGGGTAAAGGACAGGCGCGCCTCGCGTCCCGATTTCACATCGAGCATCACCGCGGTCGGCTCTTCCTCAGCGCCGCCGCATTCGCCGATCCTGATATTGCTGCTGGCATCAGCCTCGAGCAATTCCGGCACCGGGCGCAGGATCACCGTCAGCTTGTGGAATTTCGGCCCCAACTGGCGTTGCAGCAGGAAATGCCCGCCATCGCACTCAATCGAGCACACCGAAATGTCCTTCTCCCAGGGGCTGCACTCGCCGCCGGCATTGCGATAGAGCTTGCCATTGGCGACGATTTGCATGGCGGCGGTAAAACCCCGTTTCCACGGATCGCGCCCTTGCAGGTTCGGCGCTTTCAGTTTCTCCAGCGCCGAGCCTGACCAGGTTATAATATCGAGCTGGAAATCGGTCACGGTCTGCCTGTCCGATTTGCCGTCATCGAGATAGACCACGAGCCGGCTGAGGTCATTGTCCTTGGCCGCATCGAACGCCAGCCGCTCAAGCGCCGATGCGCCCGAACTCAGGCCGAGCGCAAACAGAGCGAATATCAACAGCGCGCGCTTCATCATGCTTCCCCTTTTTTTTCACCATACGCTCCGTCCCCATGCCATCGCAATAGCGGGGCCGCTCAGCATGGCCCGTCACGGCGCTTCTGGACCCGGTGCGCCCTTCGCATGCAGTCATTGCCATAGGTGCGGCCATCGCAGCCGCACACCGGCTGATAAAGCTGCATGCAAAAATCCGGCACCTTGATGCAGCGCCCGCCGGCGGGCCCCGCGCCGCAATTACCGGCCCGATACTCGCACCATGAGGTTCCGGGGCATTTGGCGCCCCTTGCGCCGCCGCAGTGCGGCCCCGCTCCCGCCGCCTCGGCCCCATCCACAGCCGCGCCCAGAGCCGGCATGAGGGCGGCGAGCAAAACGGCAACAACCAGCCGGCGCATGGGCTTACGGACAGTCCGAGGGGGTGAGGAATCTGCGCTTCACCCAGCCGGAATAGGAAGCATCGCCGTCATAGATCGAGACCGGGCACCAGCGGCTCGGCAGCGGCCTGTGGGCCGGGATGCAGCGCGCCGCGGCATTCGCCGTGGAACTGCCGCCGGAGATGATCGGCCCGCCCTGGGCTGGCAATCGGGTGACGATGGCGGCACTGGCCGAGGGGCGGGCGCGCACATTCAGCACATCGCCATAAGCCACATTGACCACCTGATAACAGCCGCTGCCGGTGGTGGCCGTGGCCGTTCCGGCGCCCATGAGCAGCGCCAGCCCCGCCAGCCCTGACAGATATGCACCCACCTTGATCAATCTCATTTCATCCTCCCTCTGCACAGGCCGAGTAAACCGGCAGCGCACCCTCATGTCCAGCCAGGGAAGACGAGAAATGCGGCGAAATCGCGCCGGACAGCGTACCGGCGCGCCGTTTGGCGCCGTGGTGCCGGTTGCCTGTGAACCAGAATTACTGAAATATGCCGCAATTCGGGGGTAGGATTCAGGCTGGTTGCCAAATCACCGGCAGGCGCCCCGCCGCCGCATAAAGCTCGAGGCTCAGAATGTTGCATCACGGATATCAGGCAGGCGCGGCGGCCTTGATTGTGATGCTGGGCCTCGCCGCCGGCGCCTCGGCGGAGGATGGGGATTGGGATCCCGATCTGGCCCCGCCCCCGGCACTGAACGGTGAAAATGAACCACCCCCGGCACTGAACGGTGAATCCGGCGCCTCGGCGGAGGATGGGGATTGGAATCTCGATCTGGCCCCGCCCCCGGCACTGAACAGTGAAAATGAACCCGTGCCGGAGATCGAACTTCCGCCGGACAGGAAAAAGAGCTGGTTCCGCCCCATACCACGGCTGAGCAATCCGGGCTTTGTGAGCGAGTTTCAAAGGGGCGAGACCTCGATCAAATTGCGCGTTCAGCAAAAACGGGCCGGCATCAAATTCACCCTGCCGATCCGCCGCAAAAAATAAGGCGCCCCCTCAAGATAGGGGGTCACATATGAGCGGGCGCAAAACCGGCTGTCTTGACCGCACCCTTTCAAATGCGTCTAATTCGAATATATTCGGGCCGCCCCCGGCTGCCTTTTGCAAGGTGGGGGCGCCCATGACGAAACAGACAGCGGGAGAAATGAAGATGCGGATCGGCTGGCATGTCGCGAATATGAACATACCCTATTATTTTTTCCGCACCCTGCCGGACGGACGTCGGCAGGTGTCCTGGCGGGTGTGGTTGCTGATTTTCGTCGCCCCGGTCCTGTTCCTGGCCTTTGCCGCCTTTTTCACCATCAACAGCCTGCTGATCGTGACCAATTACCAGCGGACCATGGGCGAGGTGGTCCGGGTTTATGAAGCGCCCGGCTATACGCCCTGGGACGGCGAGACCACCGATTATTCGCCGGTGTTCCGCTATGAGTTTAAGCCCGGCCAGACCACCGATGCCAGCACCGGCCAGTCCTCGCCCAACTGGAACTTCGCCATAGGCTCGAAGCATGCCATCCTGTTCGACCCGGCGCAAAAAAGGAATGTGAAGCTCGACAATATTGAGCAGCTCTGGGCGCTGCCCGCCATCATCGGCGCCATTGGCGGCGCGGTGCTGATCCCGGCGCTGATCGCCGCCGCCTTCATCCGCCGCTGGCAGAGAAATGCCGAGCTGAGATGACCCCTTGCCGTCTGTCAGCGGATATGGCTTGAGGCGCGGGCAAAGCCATACAGAGGATATGTGGCCGAAGTGCACATTCCGCCATTGCGATAAATATAGACCTTCGCAAAACGCCCGCGATTGAAAGCTTCGGTAATGTCAGGTTGATTGGGGATAGTCCAAAGCCCCTGTTTTGAGGAAGCCATGCCGCTATAAACGGTTTTGGTCGCCAGCCTGCCGCCTCCCAGATTCCGGGTCACGTCAAGCCTGATATGATGTTTGCCGGAATAGGGGCATTCCTCGGCGCCATTGAATTCTATGCGCCATTCATGGACTTCCATCACCATACCGATCCCGCCCTGATAATTATCAGGTTCAACCGACGAGCCGACATGATTGGCTTTCCGTCCCATATAGCACCATGCCTGATAGCAGCGCCAATCCGGCCCATGCTCGCCAAAGCCATCATTATAAGCCTTGGCGGGCGTCAGAATGGCGGCGAACAGCAGGACCAGCGCTATGGGAAAGAGTCGTTTCATGGGGAGAATCCAGTCTTGTTCCAGATGAAATGCATGCTTTCATAACGCGAAGGTTCCAGAACTTCCAGATGAAATTTCGTATTATTTTTCATCATACTAGATATAAATCAGCCGAAATATTACTCAAGAGGATGGACACCCGGAATCAGGCGGAATGAGCGCTCCGTGATGAGAGGTTCGATCTGGGGCAAAAGCCGGATTCGATGCCGCTGAAAAAGCGCAAATCAGGCAAAATCGCCCTACGCCGCCAACGCTGCCATGAAGGCCTTTCACGAACTCGAAGAAAAGGGTTTCATCAAATCGAAGCAGAAAGGCGGGTTTGATTTCAAAATCCGTCACGCAACAACCTGGATACTGACGGAGTACGGACATGGCGGGAAGCTGGCGACCAAGGACTTCATGTCCTGGGGGAATAGTGCCGAAAACGGCCTCGAAGAAAAAACACGGTATCACGAGATGATCCGCACGGTATCACGTAGTGCGACCGTGAAGCCCAAAATGACCCCCCTCACGGTATCACCACGTGCGACACATATAATATACCATGTAGGGGCCCCGGCGAGCGCCACCGGAAAGTGCGAAGCTTGAGACACAAAAGGCTTCAGCCAAATTTGGCCGAAATCTGCACTTCCAAAAAAATTGCACCTGACACCAGCACACCTCACACCCTTATTGCCGAGCAGTTTGGAGTCAGGGGATTTGAAATCCTGATGGCCCTTTCTTCTCAAACCTTGGCGGGACTAGAAGCGAAAGCGCGATGCTGTCCCCTACCCAAACCAGATTTGGATGCTACCATTGCCGAAGCCCGCTCAAGCATGAAGGGACATGGTTGATATGACAATCGACACAACAAACTTGGAACTTCTCCCTACCTCAGCCCCATGGAACCGGCATACATTCCAACCTCTAACGGCAGGCCCCTTGCATCGCTCCACGGTACGCTTTGTGGTAGCAGCGCAGCAGTGGCAGCTATTGGCCTTGTCGGCTTCATTGCACGGGGCCTATTCAAGCAGCCAAGTTAACGTCCATTTCCGGCCTAGTATCATTTGATCATTCACATTGCGGATGGATGAGAGAGCTAAGCGATCTAATTCTTATGGCTCAATTTGTAGATACGCATCTAAAGCCATAGCCGCAGCGGCAGCTATAAGGAGGAATTGAGCAGCAAGGGGCATCTCTTTAAGGAGCTTTGGCTCATTATCCTGGCCTATCTGCACCTTGAATTCTCCAAAATCTTCCATGCCAAATATTTCTGCAGCATTGGAATACAACTCACCTAAATCCTCTTTTTCTATCTTCGTCCTTACTCCTTTCCCGACATGAGCCATGTCGTTCCGGACTTGACTAACCTTCCTCGCAATTCGGATGACAGACCCCTCAATACCAATCGCTCTTAACGCGTTGAGGTGCTGATGAAGATACCTGTGACCCAGAGCAGGATAATTTGGATACTTCTCATCCAAAACTCTGACCAAGGCCCTCTCAATTTCGAATTGCGCTCTCAACACAACACCTACATCATCATTTGAAGCAAGGGCCTCTTTCACGAGGTCAACATCTATTTGTGAGATATACGACTTCTCATTAGGGCTATATTTCATCCCACACTCTTCTTTTTAGATTCTGTTCTCGGACAAGACTCGGAAATACAACCATAGTTTATACAATTAATGGGCGAAATATGACTCCACTCTCATGATAAAATCTGCTTGAATTTAGCTTATGTGGGGCATGATAAAATGGCTGGGCTTAGCGGTGGCAGGGGTATTGCTGGCATCTGCATTGCAGTCCTGGTTTACCGAGCTACTCTATTCATCTGGATTGCCGAGACCGTCATCTGAAAACACAGATGCGGCTATGAACTGGCTTGCAAATGTGATTGGAGACAACACATTCCGTTGGGTTGCGGGGTGTGTCTTTGGCTTTACGGCAGGTGTGTGGCTAGATCATTTAGCCCGCAGGTTAGGTTGGGGTGGACTAACAAAATATGAGAAAGCCAAAAGCCTAAGCTTCGACATGTACGAACTTGAGAAGGACCTGCGGTGGGCATCCGAAAACAGCCAACCNNNGCCAACCCATGAGTGACCAACAAAAAGCTGAAGTTGAGGCCCTATACATTACTTTGAAAAAAGAAGGGATTATGACGCCATCCCCTGACGTGAGGGTGAAGGGCGGGCCATCATTCTTCAGCACTAAATACCACCATAATTATCTTGTCGCTGTGGGCCCCATACTTGCAAAAGGTCATATGAGAGAGGCCAAAAGAAAGGCAAAGGAAGTTTCAGCCGACATAGAAACAACGGCCGGCAGACTTACACAAATGCTAGAATAATATCTGCGAGCGACATTCACGCGCTGCACTGACATCTCAATTCACATCTTGGGCATCTTCACCTGGCCCCTCTTCGGCGGCTGTCCGCAATGCAAAGGCTATCTGCCTGCCAAGTTCCCAGCGATTTATATCTTGGGTTTTGATGGGGGAGCCATTTGGACCGGATATTTCAGCTTTCTCCTTCAAGAGGCCATGCAATTTGGCCTTGCCCATAACCGCACTAACAGCAGCGGATGCGCCCTTCTCATCTGACATAGCCAGGAGGCGTGCCTTCTCAAGCTCTAAGGTTAGGCCGTCAATTGTAATGCTGTGCCGTTCCCGGTGCTCTGCCTGCAGCTCATTTACCCGCCCCGAAACCGCCCCGCTGGAGAGCAATTCACCTGAGCGCTTCCAGATAGTTTCCTGCTTCATGTTCTTGGCGTTGTAGGCTTGCCTATAGGCCTCAGATGCGTTGCCAGTCTCGATATAGGCTTGGCAGAAGTGTTCTTGTTTGAGAGTTAAATCCGTCATTGCTCTATCCTCAGCCGGTAATAAATATAGCCTCACATTGCCAGCAGGCAGGCCCATATGAGCAACACCCCAAACTGGTCTAACCCTGCCTCAGTCGCCTCCATAAGGTTCTTGCCTATCAGCGCTGCTGCCATGCTCCCAACAGCGAAGGGGCCCATAGCTGCCAGGAAACCGCGACAACGCATCACCCACAGGGGAACGGCCAGACATGCGGGGCGCTGTGCCGGGGGAAGTATCTAACCCCTGACGGGCGGTGTAAGTGTCGAATCCAGGAATTGACTTGCCTCCCCCTTACTCTTTTACGCTTGGGGCTGTAGGGCATGCCATCGCGGGCAAGCTGAGCCACCACGGCGCGGCGGACATAATCCGCCGCACTCAAATCTGCAATGTCAGGAAAATGGCGCTCCTTGCGCATGGCCGGAGCCTAGGCGCGGCGATGATCGCCGCAATGGTGATTTTTCCGGCAATCAGGTTTGTTCGCCTTCAAATGCGGCTTCGATCACGGCGATGTCGATCTTCTTCATGGTCATCATTGCCGAGAAGGCGCGTTTGGCCTTTTCACGATCCGCATGACTTGTCAGCTCCAGCAACAG
>PKTQ01000406.1 GCA_002869085.1 Hyphomicrobiales bacterium
AGCGCCGTCGCCGCCTCGTTATAGCGGTGATTGTCGATGCCCTCGGCCACCGCCGCCGCGGCGCCCGCCGCCTCGCTGATGATCCATCTGTTCACCGTCTCGGCGGCGGTACTGGGGTCGAAACCGGCATCATAGGCGCAATCATTCATGGCGGCGAAACGGGCCGCATTCCACAATTTGGTGCCGAAATTGCGATAGCCCTCGACCCGCGAGCGCGCCAGCTTGATGTCCCGCCCCTGGGCCGCCATCGCCGCCAGGGTGAAGCGCACCGCATCGGCGCCGAATTCATCGATCAACTCCAGCGGGTCGATCACATTACCCTTCGATTTCGACATCTTGGCGCCGTGCTCATCCCGCACCAGGGCATGGATATAGACCGTGTGGAACGGCGCCTTGTCCATGAAATGAAGCCCCATCATCATCATCCGGGCCACCCAGAAGAAGATGATGTCAAAGCCGGTCACCAGCACATCGGTCGGATAATAGCGCGCCAGCTCCGGCGTCTCGCCGGGCCAGCCCAGGGTCGAGAACGGCCACAGGGCCGAGGAGAACCAGGTGTCGAGCACATCCGAATCCCGCTCCAGCGCCACCGGGCGGCCGTAATGGGCGTGGGCCAGCTCTTTTGCCTCATCCTCATTATGGGCCACGAACACTTCCCCATCCGGGCCGTACCAGGCCGGGATCTGATGTCCCCACCATAATTGCCGCGAAATGCACCAGGGCTGGATGTTCCGCATCCATTCGAAATAGGTTTTTTCCCAGTTCTGGGGCACGAACACCGTTTCGCCGTCCTCGACCGCCTTGATCGCCGGCTTGGCCAGTTCGGCGGCGTTCACATACCACTGATCGGTCAGCCACGGCTCGATCACCTCATGGCTGCGGTCGCCGTAAGGCACCGTATATTCGTGGTCCTCGATCTTCTCGATCAGATCCAGCGCCTGCATGTCGGCGACGATCAGATCCCGCGCCTGTTTCCAGTGCAGGCCGCGATATTTCTCCGGCACATTTTCATTGAGGCAGGCATGCTCGTCTAAAATATTGATCAGCTCCAGATCATGCCGGCGTCCGACCTCGAAATCGTTAAAGTCATGCGCCGGGGTGATCTTCACCGCGCCCGAGCCCTGTTCCGGGTCGGCATGGGGGTCGGCGACAATCGGCATTTTCCGCCCCACCAGCGGCAGAATGCAGTTGCGGCCGATCAGATCCTGATAACGCGGATCGTCCCCCGACACCGCAACCGCGCTGTCGCCCAGCATGGTTTCGGGCCGCGTGGTCGCCACGGTGATAAAGCGCCCCTCCTCGCCCTCGACCGGATATTTGAAATGCCACATATGGCCCTTGGTCTCGACCTGGATCACCTCCAGGTCGGAAATGGCGGTCAGCAGCTTCGGGTCCCAGTTCACCAGGCGCTTATCCTTATAGATCAGCCCCTGCTGATACAGCTCGACAAACACCTTCAGCACCGCTTCGGACAGGCCCTCATCCATGGTGAAGCGCTCACGGCTCCAGTCGCAGGAGGCACCGAGCCGCTTCAATTGGTTGATGATGGTGCCGCCGGAATGCTCTTTCCACTCCCACACGCGCTCGATAAAGGCCTCACGGCCCATTTCGCGCCGGCCCGGCTCCTGGTTTTCCATCAGCTGGCGCTCGACCACCATCTGGGTGGCAATGCCCGCATGGTCGGTGCCCGGCTGCCACAGCACATCGAGCCCGCGCATGCGCTTATAGCGGATCAGGATATCCTGGATGGTATTGTTGAGCGCATGGCCCATATGCAGCGAACCGGTGACATTGGGCGGCGGAATGACGATGCAATAGGTCTCGGCCCCGTCCCGCTCCGGACGGCCGCATTGAAACGCGCCGGATTGCTCCCAGTTTTCATAAATGCGCGGCTCGGCTTCCGACGGCCGAAATGATTTGTCCAGCATGTGAAACAGCTTCCATTCTTTGTGTTGGAATTGTGTAAAACGCAACTCCCGGCCCATGTCAACCAAAGCCGGTGCTTTCAACGGCTTTGGCGCAATTTTCGCCAGCCGCATAGGCCGGAGCGCCCCCGCTCCGGGCTAAAACCATCGAGTATTGCTGAAAAGCCGGCTCAGCGCCCGCCGCGGGCCACCCGCTCGATCTCGTCGCGCACCAACCGCTCCACCAGCTCGGGCAGATTGTCGTCCAGCCATTCTTTCAGGATCGGCCGCAGCAGCTCCTTCACCAGATCCTCAAGGGTCCGCGAATTGCCCGATGTGGACAAGATGGTGTCCGCCAGCACTCCGAACGCCGCCGAGGCATCCGCCGCCCGGCCGGGCGAGAGCAGCCTGTCATTCTCCGCCGGCTGCGGGGAGGCCTTCACCGGCTCGGGTTCCGGCGCCGGCTCCGGCGCCGCATCATCGCCGAAACACAGATCCTGATCCTCGACCGTCACCAGCCCGCTGTCATTCAGGCTGTCTTCCGGTTCCTCGACCACTTCGGTGAGTTCGAAAATATCCTCATCCTCGGCCTCATCCTCGGTCTCGTCCTCAGCCCCGGCCGCGTCGAAATCCATGCTGTCGAAATCGAAATCGTCGTCCTCGGCCTCTTTTTCAGCATCCATATCCGCCATCATGGCGTCGATATCGACATTGCTGTTTTCAGGCTCTTCATCAGGGACCGGCACCGGGCCGCTCTTGGCGGGCGGCGGATCGGCGGGAGCTTCGTCATCAGAGATAATACGCCGTATGGAGGCCAAGATTTCCTCCATACTCGGATCAGCTGCCTGATTGGTCTTGCTCATGGATATGCCCGCCGTTTTTACCCGTACAAATGTTCCTCACCTACAGGTAATACTCCCTCTGCCATCGCGCGCAGAGCGGTATTTGTTCATTTCTGACAGTTTTTTGATGATTCGACTATGGTCAATCATTTTTGCGGGTTTTGGCGCCGAACCACTTATTGCGCACCCGGCGGTAATTCACCGTCGGATCGTAATAGGGCACCGGCAGGCCGAGATGGCGCGCATTCAGCCGCCCGATCGCCGACAGCAGGCTGTATGAGGCCACCGTGGCCGCCCGCTCCGCCACCACCAGCGACACCCGCGCATCCAGCAATTCCTGCTGTGCGTCCAGCACATCAAGCGTGGTGCGCTGGCCAACCTTGGCCTCCTCACGCACCCCGTTGAGCGCGATGCGCGAGGCGCGCACCTGCTCCTGCGACGAGACGATCTGCGCCCGCGCCGCGATCAGCCCCGACCAGGCCGAGGAAGTGGCGGCCAGCACCTGATTGCGGATATTGTCGAGCTCCAGCGCCCGCTGGGCCCTTGTATGCTTGGCCTGGCGCACCCGGGAATAGACCGAACCGCTCTGATAGATCGGTATGGTGATGCGCCCGGTGATGGAAGCGGATTTGGTTTTGCGCACCGTGGACGAAGGCTCCCAACGCCGCGAATATTCGCCGTTCAGGGACACTGACGGATAGAGCTCGCCCCGCGTCGCCTTGATGTTAAAATTGGCCGCCTGTTCATTATAGAGCGCCGCCTGGATGCCCGGATGCTCACTCAGCGCCACGTCATAGGCGACCTTGCGCGAACGCGGCAGCTTCGCGGCGATCGAGCGCGGGTAACGCAGAGAACCGGGCGCCCGGCCGATGATGCGCTTATACACCGCCCGGCTGCTGGCCAGATCGGCCGCGGCCTGGTCGCGCTGCGAAATGGCGCCGCTGCGCCGCGCCCGCGCCTGGGCCACATCGGTCCGGGTCAGCTCGCCCACATCGAACCTCGCCCGGGTCGAGCGCAATTGTTCGTTCAGCACGCTGACATTGTTGTTGCGTAGTTTCAGGATCGCCGCATCGCGCACCACATCCACATAGGCGGTGATCGCGTCGAGAATGATGTTCTGCTCCACATTCAGCAGCGCTTCGCGCCCGGCCAGCACCGTCGCCTCGGCGGATTTGGTGTTGTTCAGGGTGCGAAAGCCGCTGAACAGCGGCTGGCTCACCGACACCCCATAGCCGCGCGGGTCGGAGGTGTTGCGCGATGTGCCGCCAATGGTGAAGGATTTCGAGCGGGAGCGGCCGAGATCGCCGCTGATCGCCACACTGGGCCGCCGGCCGGACAGCGCCTGGGGCACCGATTCATCGGTGGCCCGTTGCCTGGCCCGCTCGGCCCGCAATTCCGGGTTATTCATATAGGCCGCCGCCAGGGCCTGTTTCAGGGTTTCGGACCGTGCCGGCGCCGTGCCGGCCAGCATGGCGGTGGGCATAAGCGCGCACAGCAGCGCCATCCCCGCAGGTCTGATCAGCATTTTCCCGATAGCCGGAAGAATGGGACAGCTCGCATCAATTTGTTCTGGCACTGGAATAACCCCTGCACGCATTTGAATCTAACAATTCACCCCTGTCCCCGACACATTAAGTGGGATTCAGCAATTCAAACGCAAGCCTCAATTCAAATCAGTCGGTCAATGTTGCAGATTTAAAACACAAAGTCCTTTTTGCGTTCAAATCCGGGCAGCCGCTTGCTGCCGGCGTCGAAAATGACCCGGCCGGAGACCCCCTCGCCGGCACGGCTATATAAGGTGGCATGGCCGACGCCGCGCTCCCGGATCACCGCGACCAGCCGCCCCCCATCCTTTAGCTGGGCGAACAGCGCATCCGGCACCTGCTCCACCGCGCCTTCCAGCACGATCACGTCATAGGGCGCCTCTTCCTCATAGCCCTCGGCCAGCTCGCCGGTCACCACCACAACATTATCGCTGCCATGTTCGGACAGCAAGCTGTTGGCGCTCTCGGCCAGATCTTCCTCCATTTCGAGCGAGATCACCGAGGCCGCCAATTGCCCGATCACCGCCGAGGAATAGCCGGTGCCGCAGCCCACATCGAGCACCGCATCCTCGGTGCCGATCGCCGCCGCCTGCAGCAGGCGCGCCAGCACCCTCGGCTCCATCATATAACGCCCCTCGCCCCCCGGGCCGGCGTCATCCAGCTTGATATCCCGGTCGATATAGGCGCCGGCCTGCTTCGATGCCGGCAGGAACAGCTCGCGCGGCACCTCGCGCATGGCCTTCAGCACCCGCATATCCGTCACCTGATTGGGTGCGATCTGCGAATACACCATATTATGTCTGGCCGTGGCAAAATCAGTCATGGTCGCCGCCTCTTCCTGTCACCGCGCGAATGGATGCCGCTGCTGCGGGCCTGGCCTGTGGCGGGTGCGGAAATGCCCGGTCCAGACCTGTTCATTTATGAAAAAATGCGGCCCCAAACACAAGGGAAAATCACCCACTTGGCCCCTCACACCACCGCCGATGTTTTTTTTAACCGTTAATCTGTTGTTTGCCTATGGGGTGTTTGCTATAGGAACCCCTAGCCGATGCGGATGAGGCGGCCTTCAGGGCAATGTCGTTTCCGCATCGCTCATCTGGACAAAGGCCACGTGGCGGAGTGGTGACGCAGCGGACTGCAAATCCGTATAC
>PKTQ01000250.1 GCA_002869085.1 Hyphomicrobiales bacterium
GGGTGGGGGAGCGGGCCGGGACCGATTATCACTTATTTGAGCCAAGCTCACCCGCCCACTGCCCTTTGGTCACACTCCCTGAGGGCGGTGGGGCGGGGGAGCGGGGAGGGCAGGATCGGCAGAAGGAATCAATGCAAGCATCCCGGTACCGATTGTCGCTTACAGCCCCCTCACTTGATCAGCGCCGACAGGGTCTTGAATTGCTGGGTCCCGGCCTGTTTCAGCCATTCGAACACCGCCATCTCGGTGTTGACAATGCTTACACCCTCGTCCCGCATCCGCGCCAGCGCCAGATCGACGCTGTTTTGAGCCCGCGAGGACACCGCATCGGCCACCACGAATGTCTCATAGCCCGCATCCGCCAGATCGAGCGTGGTTTGCAGCACGCAGACATGGGATTCGATGCCGCAGATCACCATCTGGTGCCGCCCGTCCTGGCGTAGCTCCTCGAGCCGGGCGGCGATCGCCTGATCCCTCAGGCAGGAAAAGGCGATCTTCTCCATCACCGCATCATCATCGGCCAGAGCGAGCGCCGCATCGGTCGGCCCCAGCCCGCGCGGATATTGCTCGGTTATGGTGATCGGGATATCAAGCTCGCGCGCCGCCGCTAGCAGGATATTGCCCCGCGCCGTTACCTGCTGCGCCTCTGCCATGGCCGGCAGCAGCCGGGCCTGCACATCGATGACCATCAAATGGGAACTGTCGGCATTGAGCAGCATCTGGTGTCCTTCCGCGATTTGGCCCTTCTGGCCCAGATTCACCCCTCAGAATATGGGATCGGCCCGAAATTGACAGGAAAACCTGTCCATGCTCACGGCTTTTCAGTCAGCTTCAGGGTTTTCAGCGCGAAGGCATAGGACAGGGCCAGCTCCTTCAGCCGGTCGAACCGGCCCGAGGCGCCGCCATGCCCGGCCTCCATATTGGTTTTCAGCAGCAGCAAATTATCGTCGGTCTTTAGGGCGCGCAGCCGCGCCGCCCATTTGGCCGGCTCCCAATAGGTCACGCGCGGATCGGTCAGCCCGCCCAGCGCCAGAATGGCCGGATAGGCCTGGGCACGCACATTGTCATAGGGCGAATAGGCGGCGATGGTGGCATAGGCCTCACTATCGGTGATCGGATTGCCCCATTCGGGCCATTCCGGCGGGGTCAGCGGCAGGCTGTCATCGAGCATGGTGTTCAGCACATCGACAAAGGGCACATCGGCGATCACCGCGCCGAACAGCTCCGGCGCCATATTGGCCACCGCGCCCATCAGCATGCCGCCCGCCGAGCCGCCATGGGCGGCGATGCGCCCGGCCACGGTGTAGCCCTCACCGATCAGGAATTCGGCGGCGGCGATGAAATCGGTGAAGCTGTTGACCTTGTGCTTGCCCCGCCCGGCCTTGTACCAGCCATAGCCCTTGTCCTTGCCGCCCCTGACATGGGCGATGGCATAGACAAAGCCCCGGTCCACCAGGCTGAGCGCATTGGTGGAGAACCCGGCCGGGATGGCGATGCCATAGGCGCCGTAGCCATAGAGCAGCAGCGGCGCCGAGCCGTCCCGTTTCAAACCCTTGCGCATGAGCAGGGATATGGGCACCAATTCCCCGTCCGCGGCCGGGGCGAACACCCGCCGGGTCTCATAATCGTCCGGGTCGTGGCCCGACGGCACCGATTGGGTCTTGCGCAAGCCCCGGCTGCGGCTGCCCATGTCGTAATCATAGATCTGGCGCGGCGTGGTCATCGAACTGTAGCTGTAGCGCAGCAGTTCCGTATCGAATTCGAACCCGCTGTCGAGCCCCAGCGCATAGGCGTCCTCATCAAAGGCGATCTGGTGTTCCTCGCCGCTTTGCAGATGGCGGATGATGATGCGCGGCAGACCGTGCTCGCGCTCCAGCCGCACCAGATGCCCGGCATAACAGACATGGTCGAGGATCAGCCTTCCGGCCTTGTGCGGGGTAACCTCCTGCCAGTTTTCCGGCGTCGGCGCCTCCAGCGGCGCTCTGACGATGCGGAAATCCTC
>PKTQ01000282.1 GCA_002869085.1 Hyphomicrobiales bacterium
ACCTCGAGCCGGTCATTGAGGATCGGAATGCCGGCCATGCGCTCATGCAGAATCCGGGTGAAGGCCGCACTGAGCGAAGACGCCAGGTGTTCAACCCTGCTCATGCTTGACCAGGTCGGGAAAATAGCTGTCCACATCCACCGGGCCGTCATTGCCCATCAGGGCGGCCAACCCATCCAGCGCCTTGTCGATTTTCAGCGCATCCTCCTCGCTCAGCACTTCGCGCGCCGAGCCGAGAAAATTCAGCACCCAGGTGCCTTCCGGCTGCGGTCCGATCAGCATCATATTGACGTCCTCAATGCCGTTGCGCCCCTCGCAGCGGGCCATGAACTCACCGGATTCGATCACCCGCACCGGAACGCCTACGCACATGTCCCCCGCCTCTCATTGCGCGCCTGATCGGCCCAATAGGCACCGAGCGGTTCATCGCGCCGCCTCAGATCAAACCCCAGCCGCCCAAGCTCATCGGCCAGCAGCTTTACCATGCCCGGCAGGCCGGCATCGGCCTCCGGGCTCAGCCCGAGCTTGTTTTCGAGGAAATGCGGCACCATGCCGATAATCGTCACATGCTCCGGTGCCTCGTCGCTGAGGGTCAGCAGCGCCAGCAGATCCGACAGGCCGAGCTGATGATTGGAGAGCTTGGTCTGGAAGAAGGCCGGCACCTGCGCGTCCGTTAGCCGCACCAATGTGCCGGGCGCATCGCCGGTATTAACGGCATCGGCGACGATCAGATGTCTTTTGCCGCGCATCGGCGCCAGCAATTCGGTGCCGGTGGTGCCGCCATCCATCACCACGACCTCGTCGGGGATATGATAGCGGCTTTCCAGTTCCTCGACCGTGCGCACACCGACCCCCTCATCCTGCATCAGCACATTGCCCATGCCGATGATCAGGATGTCCGAAGTTTCGGCCTCGGCCGATCTGTTCAAGCGGTTCAAAGCGCCTTGACCCTGACTATTTCCCTGTCCTCAGTATCCACCATATGGATGGCGCAGGCAATACAGGGGTCGAAGGAGTGCACGGTCCTGAGCACTTCGAGCGGTTTTTCCGGATCGGCGACCGGGTTGTCGAGCAGCGAGGATTCATAGGGGCCGATCTGGTCGTCGGAATCGCGCGGCCCGGCATTCCATGTGCTCGGCACCACCGCCTGATAGTTCTTGATCTTGCCGTCATCGATCACCACCCAATGGGACAGCGTACCGCGCGGCGCCTCGTGGAACCCGACCCCCTGGATCTCGCCCTTGGGGAATTCCGGCCGGTTGAAGGTGTCTGTGTCGCCGGTGCCGATATTGGCCACCAGCTTGGCCCACTGGTCCTTCAACGTGTCGATCATCACCGCGCAGCGCACCGCCCGCGCCGCATGGCGGCCGATGGTCGAATGCAGGGCGCTGAGGGGAATATCCGGGTTTTTCGACACCGCCTTCAGCGTGCCCATCGCCTGGTCGAGATATTTCTTGTAGCGCTTGTCGCCGGCCGCCACCGAAACCAGCACATTGGCCAGCGGCCCCACTTCGGCCCGCTTGCCATAGAAGGTCGGCGCCTTGACCCAGGAATATTTCCCGTCTTCCTGGAAGTCGGTATATTGCGGCTCGGTCTCGCCCTTCCACGGGTGCAGCGCCGCCTCGCCCTGATACCAGGAATGTTTGGAGCTTTCCGCCACCCCGTCGCGGAAATAGGGATCGCCGAATGTCTTGATCGGCTTGTAGCTGGCCAGATCGCCATTTTCGATAAAGCCGCCGACGAGGTCGAATTTAGTGCCCTTGCTGTCCTGCGGGCAGTCCGGCACTGACAGATAGTTCATCACCCCGCCGCCGATACCGGCCCAGTCGAGATAGAACGCGCCGATCGCCGGCACGTCGGTCAGATAGGTCTGTTTGACGAACGGCTCCAGCTTGTCGATGAAGCCCTTGAGCATCATCAGCCGCTCGATATTCAGCACCGAAGGCGCATCATGGCTGATCGAATTGCTGACCCCGCCGACCGCCACATTCTGGATATGCGGGCTCTTGCCGCCCAGAATGGCCACGATCTTATTGGCGTAATTCTGGATATCCAGCGCCTGCAGATAATGGGCCACCGCCACCAGATTGACCTCCGGCGGCAGCTTCATCGCCGGATGCCCCCAATAGCCGCTGGCGAACGGGCCGAGCTGGCCGCTGCCGACAAAGGTCTTCAGGCGCTCCTGCACCGCCTTCATCTCATGCGGGCCGTTGAGCGGCCATTCCGACAGGCTCTCGGCCAGGATCGCCGCCTTTTTCGGGTCGGCGCTCAGCGCCGAAACCACATCCACCCAGTCCACCGCCGACAAATGGTAGAAATGCACGATATGGTCCTGCACCGCATGGGCGGTCTGGATGATGTTGCGGATCAGCTGGGCATTGACCGGCACTTCCAGCCCGAGCGCGTTCTCCACCGCCCGGACCGATGTGATGGCATGCACCGTGGTGCACACGCCGCAGAAGCGCTGAGTATACATCCAGGCTTCGCGCGGGTCGCGCCCCACCAGGATTTTTTCGATGCCGCGCCACATCTGGCCCGAGGACCAGGCCTTGGTCACTTTGCCCTCATCAACCTCCACGTCGATGCGCAAATGTCCTTCAATGCGGGTGATGGGATCAACGGTAATGCGTGTCGTCACGATTGTTCTCCTTAGCCGAAGGCCTGCCCGTGCGCCGGGCTTGTTTTAGATGTTGATTGGGTCCGGTCCATCTCAGGCGTGCTCCGCCCGGGGCAGCACCGGCAGCCTTTTCACAAAAATCAGATACAGCATCAGCTCCAGCGCGATGATGCTGAGGGTGATCATGATTTCCGGCACCGAGGGGAAATAGCTGTAGCCATTGCCCGGATTGTAAGTGACCAGAAAGGCGTCGAACCGATAGGCCGCCCCGGCGAACAGCATCGATACCGCCGCCACCAGTAAAAGCCCGCTATTGCGCCGCAGCGAGGCCGACGAGAGCAGCACCAGCGGCACAATGAACAACACCGTCTCGATCACGAACACCGCGCTGCTGAAATTGCCGGCGAAAATCAGCCCCAATTTGCCCTGCGCCGCCAGCACCGCGAAACGGATGATCAGGAACCCGGCCAGCAGCCACAGAATGATCCGCCCCAGCCCCCTCAGCAATTTGGCTTCCGAGGGCTGTTTCATCCCGGCTGTGGTGAGCGAGGCCTCGAAGATGACGATCGAAAAGCCCATGATCAGCGACGAGATGATGGCCAGCAGGGGCTGGAACTGCATGGTTTGCCACAGCGGGTCCACCTTGTGGCCCATGGCGATCAGCAGCGAGCCCAGCGAGGACTGATGCATGGTCGGCAGCAAAATGCCGAGCGCGATGAACAGGAACAGCACCTTGTCGAGCGCGCGTTTCAGCCCGCTCAGCCCCAGCCGCTCCAGCACCGCCGGCGAAAACTCGATCACCAGCACCAGGATATAGGTGGCGACGCACAGGCCGACCTCGAGCATCACCGAATTGAAGTTCCAGTTCCACGGCAGGAAGATCTCGTAGAACTGCCAGAACCGCCCCATGTCGAAAAACGCCCCGAAGCCGCCCAGCGCATAGCCGAGCAGGCTGGTCAGGATCGCCGGGCGCATCAGCGGGTGATACTTGCCCCGGTTCATCACATAGACGGTGATCGCCAAGGCGTAGCCGCCGCAGGCGAAAGCGGTGCCGATCACCACGTCATAGACCACCCACAGCCCCCAGGTATAACCGCCATTGAGATTGCTGACCGAGCCCATCCCGTCGAGAATGAACCTTTGCAGGCCGAACATGCTGCCGGTGAGCCACACCGCCACCAGCAACATGAAAGGCAGGGTGATGATACGGTCGCCCGTTGCTTTATGCGCGCTCATGAGCCGTCTCCTTCGCCCTCGTCATCGGTGTTTTTCTTGACCGCAAAGGCCAGCCCCGCCAGCGCGATGGCCGGCAGCGCCAGATAGCTGTAGAGCGTGTGCTGCACCCCTTCGGAGATCGACGCCGCCGAGCGCGATCCCAGCGGCGGCATGTCGAGCTTGTCGAACGGGATCGCCGAGATATGCAGCACATTGGTGCCGCCCGCCTCGGTTTCGCCCCAGATATGCTGCTGATAAACCGGCACTTTCTTCTCGTGCATGCTGTCGGGCTTGCGCACATCGCCGCGCGGATAGCTATAGGTATCGCCGGCTTTCAGGGCCATGCGCCGCTTGGCTTCGGCCAGCAGCGCCTTGCGGCTGCCAAAAAGGGTGGCGCCTGTCGGGCAGGCCTCGGCGCAGCCGGTCATCTGCCCCTTATCGATCCGCTCCACCCCGGCCTGATTGCAGAGCTGGCATTTGTGGATCTGTCCGAACACCTTGTTGTATTCGAATTGCGGCACATTATAGGGGCAGGCCACCATGCAGTTGCGGCAGCCGATGCAGGCGTCCGGATGGTGGGTGACGATGCCGGTTATGGGGTCGCGCCGCATCGCCGTGCACGGACAGGCCGAAACGCAGCCCGGATCGACGCAGTGCATGCAGCTTCGTTTTTCGAAGGCGAAGCCGTCTTTCACCATATCCTTGGTGCTGCCCTTGCCCTCGGTATAGATCTTGATCACATTCAGGGTCTCGCCCGAAAGGTCCTGGGCCGAATCCCACTGGGGCTCGCCGTTCAGCACGGTCGGCGGCATGCCGTTGACCTCTTTGCATTTGGCGACGCAGGCCTTGCAGCCGACGCACAAAGTGGCGTCGAACAGCATGCCGACCGCCTCCGGCGCCGGCTCCAGATTGGGCCGTGCCTCGGCCAGCCCGCCGCCGCACAGCACGCCGGCGCTGCCGCCGAGGGCCGTCTTGAGAAATTCTCTGCGTTTCATGCCCCTCTCCCTCAGCCGTCCTGCTCGTCGGAACCCGCATCCTTGCCGTTCAGCTTCTTCACCGCCACGGCGGTGGCGCCCACCACCACACCGGCGGCCGCACCGGCCACCGCCGCCGCGCCGGCGGTCACGCCCTGATTGCCCTCGCGATCAGAGGTTTTGGGGAAGGCATTGGGCGGGGTGTGGGTTTTCACATCGGCCAGGGCGAACATCGGCTTGTTGAAGCCGACCCCCGGCTCGGAGCAGCCGAAACACGGATGCCCGACGCCGATCGGCCACACGCCGCCGCCGATATTGTTAAATTCGAGGCTGGGGCAGTTATTATAGGTTTCCGGACCCTTGCAGCCCATTTTGTAAAGGCACCAGCCCTTGCTGTGGCCCTCGTCACCGAACTCGGTGGCGAAGCGCCCGGCGTCGAAATGCGGGCGCCGGTAGCAGTTTTCATGGATCAGCCGGCCATAGGCCCATTTCGGCCGCGCCTGATCGTCCACCGGCGGCAGCTTGCCATAGGTGACGAAGTAAAGCACCGTGCCGAGGAAATTGGCCGGATTGGGCGGACAACCGGGGATTTGCACCACCGTCTTGTCTTTCAGCACTTGCGGCGCGCCCTTG
>PKTQ01000214.1 GCA_002869085.1 Hyphomicrobiales bacterium
CTTTTACGGACACTGACAACTATTCCATGGCCGGGCTACCTTGGCAATAAGTGATTTTAATCCGCAGAAGCAAGAATGGGCAGGGAATGCAGGTCTCGCAGGGGGCGGGTGGCCATGATTCCGGACCATGATCTATCTTGCGGCCGTCGGGCGGCAGGCATGGCGGGGAATGCGGGATCGCGCTGAAATCCTCCTAATCCCCCACGCGGGTCAGAAGGAGAATTCCAGCGTAATCAGGTTTGGGCCCGCCGCAGGCGGGCCGAAAGGGGCCTATTGGGCCTTTTCGAAGCTCTGGCGGTGCATCAGCTGGGTGAGCTGGCGGATATGACCCAGTTCCTCGCTGATGATGCGGCCGATCTTGTCCCGGTCGAGATGCTCGCCCATCGCTTCCTGGATGCCGAGATAGAAAATGACCGTGTCCTTTTCCGAGGCGATCGCCCCATGCAGAATCTCCTGCATGGATTCATTGCCGTGCTCTTCATGCTCGAAGCTGACCCGGCCATCGACGATGGTCTGCAGATACATGGCGCCTTCATTGTCCGGATCGAGCATGTTGATCGGATCGCTCTCGGCCAGCTCTTTGCGCCATTTGCGGAACATGGCCTCATGCTTGATTTCCATATTCGACAGGCTGACCAGGAAGTTCTTCAATTTCGGATCATCGGTCTTCTCGGCGGTCTTGCGGTAAAAGTCAGCGCCGTTACGCTCCATCATTTCCGCCATTTCAAAGACTTCATCCACGCTGAAACTCGAAACCATCTATTCCTCCTGAGAATAATAGAATTTCTGACCGGTCGGAGCCGGACGGCTCTCATACGCTTTTACATTATGGAAGTGTTCTACATCAATTCGGCAAGCCTGTACAATCAAGGATTTAGATTGCTCCCAATTCATGCCCGGGCCGCCGGAAAATGCCCCAGAAACAAGCGTGTTGCCTGTTTTCAGCGCAGGATTTGTGCGCAGAATCGGCGCGGTGCGACTTCATGTCACAAATTCACGCCGCCAAGGCGGCTTTGCTTTCGCCGCAGGCGGTTTCGTCGCCATGTTCCGGTTTGCCGGCTATGATAAGTCGGCATGCAAAGGCGAGCAGCCCGGCCGTCCCGCCGCTGACGGCCGCAGGCCCCCCGGATATGGGTTCGCGTCCGGACCCTAGCTTGCCAGGGCCATGCGCGAGGCCCGGGCCATGATTTTCAACCGGCGCTGGGTCGAGCGCTCGCAGAGCAGCTCATGGAAGATGGTGGTTTCCATCTTCGCCCGCTGGCTGAGCTTGGTCCGGTTCTGCAGCATCAGGTCCCGGGTGAAGCGCAGGGAGCGCTCCGGCGCCTTGGCCAGATGCCGGGCCGCATTGATCGCGGTCGGTTTCAGCTCGTCGCTGGCCACGATGCGGGTGATCAAGCCGCTTTGCTCGGCCTCCTCGGCCGAGAGCTCGCCGCCAAGGCAGAACAGCTCGAAAGCCCGCCGGTGTCCGAGAACCTCCGGCAGCAGAATGCTGGATCCGGCCTCTGGCAGCAGGCCCCAATCGACGAACGGCGCCCGGAAGGTGCTTTCGGGCGTGGCATAAACCGCATCGAAGTGGCACAGCATGGTCATGCCGAGGCCGATGGCGGTGCCGTCGACGGCGGCGATCAGCGGCTTTTTCGCATTGATCAGCGAGCGGAAAAACCGCAGAACCCGGTCGGACAGGGCATCGAGATCGGTGGTTTCGACAAAGGCGTTGACGTCGCTGCCGAGGCAGAAACATCGCGGCACGCCGAAAAACAGGGTCGATTTGATGTCCTCATCGGCGTCCGCCGCCCGCAAGGCCGAACTGACGATGTCGAAGGTTTCCGGGCGAAAGCCCGGATTGTCGCGGTTCCAGTTCATGTTGATGACCTGGAACCCCTCGCAGCGTTCAATTTTTAGATAATGCATCGCCAGCCTCAAAGAGTGTGTTGCAATATTGATCATGGGTCTGATCGAGCCGCGGAATCTGTTGGGCGACTTCGATAATCGCCATATCGATCAGATATTTGGCCATCACCTGGTTTGAGGTTTCGGCAATGCCGCCCGATTCGGTCAGCAATTGCAGCAGAGCGGATAACCGCTCCTGATTTGTGGTCTGAGTTGTCATGATGCCAGCGCCTTCTGTTCGACTTCCATTTCTCCGAGATAGGAAACCACCGGGTTGTGATGGCCCTGATATTCGCGCAGCGCCTTCAAGGTGGCGCGGTTGAACCCAAGCTGGGTGGCGACGATTTTCTGTTTGCCGATCCTGGTTTCGAAACCAAGCGGCCGCACCAGGAATTTGAGCTGGAGCGCCCTGAGCACCCAGATGGTCTCAAACTCGATGATGATCCGGTTGACACCGCTGTCGAGGCCCCATTCGACAAAGCCGGTCAGCAATTCGCTGCCGACGCTGCCGACGCCGCGGCGTCCTTCGCGATAGGCGGGGGCGACGCAATATCGCGTCAGCTCGTAAAGGTCGATGGCGCGGGGGGCCTTGCCCTCGCACAGCTCCGGAAACACATCCGACAGCAAATGCGGCTTGAGGGTCGGCAGCATGCGCTGATAGCCCACCACCTTGTCGTCGCGCACGCTGATATGATGGATGGCGTCCGGACGGTCGAACTGATCGGTTTCCATCCGGTCGTCATTGGCCAGATCGGACCAGCCCAGTTCATCGACAAACACGTCATGCCTGAGACGATGGACCTGTTGCATGAGGTCCGGATATTGATCGGCATCTTTGCCGGAAACTACGTAAATCATGGCACCACTCCTTGGAATATTTACAGAGGGACTAGGCCATAATTTCCCGAAACGCGGTATTACGTGATCGCGTAATGGACGGCACCCGGGCACAGCGCCGCCGGCGGGCAAAGGCCGGAAGGCTGATGCCGACAGGTTGGTGCTTGTGGATGAGAAGGCTTAGAGCTTGCCCGGAGCGGCGCTGGTTCGGGGGGCTGAGGGCGCCCCTTGCCCAGGGGCGCGATGAATGGGGCCTGAGCCTAGGGGATCAGGCCGAGCCGGATGGCATTGGCCACCGCCTGGGGCCGGTTGGCGGCCTTCAGCTTGCGGTGGGCATTGGCCAGATGCTTGTCGGCGGTATGTTCCGAAATGCTGAGAATGACGCTGATTTCCCATTCGGTCTTGCCTTCGGCGGCCCATTTCAGGCATTCGATCTCGCGCGGGGTGAGCCGTGCCTCGATGCGCTTGCGCTCCCGGCTGCGCAGCTCGATGGCGCGGCCGATGGCAAAGGTGCTGACCATGCTGATCATGGCCGGGGCATGGGGCGGGATGTCGGTTTTTTCGCCGCCCAGAGAAACCGCGGCGATGGTGCCGTCAAGGGTGATCATCGGCACGGCAAAGCCGGCTTTCAGGTTGAACTCGCAGGCTTCGTTCAGCATGCGGGTCGCTACGCCGGCGGTTTCGTCCTGGATATAGGGCAGGGCCTCCAGCCAGTGAAACGGAGCCAGATCGCTCTGGATGCGGCGGATGATCGGATCGATGAACACATATTCCTTGCGCAGATAGCGCTCCATCCAGCCATTGGGAAATTCCGAAACCAGCAGATGCTGCTCCTGCGCCTTGCCGTGGTCGCGCGGCGAGGGCATGGTGCCGGCAATCATGCAATCGAGCCCGAAATCACTGGTGAAATGGGTCAGGCCGTCGCAGATCTCCTGCGGCGAAATGGCCTTGTCGATTCGCGCGATGACATCGAGTGTCTGATCGAGTGCCGTTGCCATGACAATAAACCCCGTCCCCGTTGAATCTCCATCCCGGTTTCCGTCCTCGCCAAGATGGATGGCGAAGCGGCGGTGCATTTATAGGAAATGTAGCCAGCCCGTTGAGATATGAATAATACAACCTTTGCGCCGGTTTGTGAATGCAAAGGTTGTATGACAAGTTCATCCGGTATGATTATGCGCGAAAACCGGCCCGCGGGGCTGGGGGCGCCGATCGGCCAGGCGGCGGCAGCAAGAATTGATTTTACGCCTGCGACCCGCTTATGGTGAGCAAGGGCCAAAAGGAGAAACATGGTGAGTGAAAGACGCCGTTTGCCGATATGGGGGCTGATGCTGATGCTGGCCGCCGGTCCGCTCGGCGCCGCCGAGCTGTCGCTCGCGGACAAGCTCGATCTGCTGGTGAAAAGCTATCCGGACAGTCTGGCCTCGGCGGCGGGCGGGCGCTTGCATTTCAAGGATGGCAGCGAGATGGCGATCGATGACGGCCGGACCAAGAGCCATGCCGAGGCGCTCGCCGATGCGGATATCGAGGACATGCTGAGCCAGATCTATCCGATGGGGCCGTGCCAGACCCGGCCGGCGGTCAATTTCGACCCGGGCCGGATTCGGGTGGACGCTCTGTTTCGGCGGCTCTATGGGGCCGACAAGCAACAAGTGCGCCGGCGCCTGGTGAAGATCAACTGGTTCGGCGCGGGCCTGCGGGTCAATCCGGCGCAAGGGGCGGCCGAAGCGCTGCGGCGGGTGCAGGCGGAGCTGGCGGCCTTGCCGGCCCGGCTGCGCAAACCCGCCATGAAGAGCGCCGGCACATTCAACTGGCGCCTGATTGCCGGCACCAAACGCCTGTCGGTGCACAGTTTCGGCGCGGCGATAGACCTTGATGTCAAATATGCCAATTACTGGCGCTGGTCCGGCGGCAAGCCCGGCAATGTCAAGAATTATGCCAATCGGATACCGCTTGAAATCGTCGACATCTTCGAGCGCCATGGCTTTATCTGGGGCGGGCGCTGGTATCATTACGACACCATGCATTTCGAATATCGCCCGGAGCTGATCGCCATCAGCCGGGCCCTGGGCAATGATGCCTGCCGATGAACGCGCCGGGGCGCCGATGCCCCGGCCCGAGCCGGGCGGCAACCCTGCGCGCCGCGCGGTGTTCCTGCTTCTGGGGCTGGCATGTGTCGGCCTTGGCCTCGCAGGGGCGGTGCTGCCGGTGTTGCCGACCACCCCGTTCATGATCCTGGCCCTGTGGTGTTTTGCGCGCAGCTCGGTGCGCTTTCATAATTGGCTCTATCACCATCCCCTGTTCGGGCCGCCATTGCAGCAATGGGAGCGGTACCGGGTGATTCCGCCGCTGGCCAAATTCGCCTCGGTGTCGGCAATGGGCGTCAGCATGGTGGTTGTGGCGCTGTATTCCTCGGCGCCCTGGTACGCGCTGGCGGCGATGGCGCTGTTTCTGCTCGCTTCGGCCGGCTATATCCTGTCGAAACCCAGCCGGCCCTAGCACGGTGGTGGTTGTTTCCGCCATTTCCGGCGGAAATCAGCTCCTCCCTATGTCCGATACGCAGTTCGCTGATTTCCTTGATCCTGACGAAAACACCCATCACCGGAATGGAATCAATTATGGGGTGACACGAGTTCAGGCCCGGTCCTGGCGCGGCGGGCGGATTACTTGCCGTCAGCCTCGGCGTCGGCGCGGCGCTTCATATTGGA
>PKTQ01000191.1 GCA_002869085.1 Hyphomicrobiales bacterium
TGGCGGCCATGGGCTATGGCGCAAACACCGAGCAGGCCGCCGCCGACACCCTGAAGGCGCTGCGGGCCGAAAGGAACCGGCGGATGCTGGCGCCGGTGGCGGTGCTGCGCGAAGGCGCTGCGTTCCGGGTCCGACTCGGCCTGACCGCATCGGAGCTGGAAGGCGGGCTTGCCTGGCGGATTAAGCTGGAAGATGGCGGTGCGCGCAGCGGCCGGGCGGCGGCGGAGGAACTGACAGAGCGGGACGGGAACGGGGCTTTGATGCTCTGCCTGCCCGCCGATCTGCCGCATGGCTATCATGAGCTCAGCATCGAGACGGCGGGGCGCAGCGCCCGGACCCGGCTGATCGTAGCGCCCCGGCGCGCCTTTCTTCCCGAAGCGATGCGAGGGACCGGGGTGTGGGGGCTGGCGCTACAGCTCTATTCCCTCAGGGNAATCTGGCGGCGACGTGGCCGGGGTCAATCCGCTGCATGCTCTCTTTCCCGGCAATCCGCAATCGGCCAGCCCTTATTCACCGTCGAGCCGGCGGTTTCTCAACCCGATTTATATCGATGTGAACAAGGTTCCGGGCCATGGGCGCTCCGGCGCGGCGCGGTCCCTGCCGGAGCCCGGCGGGCAGGTGGATTACGCGGCGGTGTGGCCGCTGAAACTGAAAGCGCTGCGGCAGGCATTCGCCGCCTTTACAGAATGTGCGGATCGCAAGCAACAGGAAGCCTTCGCCGAATTTACGGCGCGGGGCGGGCAGGATTTGCGCGATTTCGCCCGGCATCAGGCGCTGGAGCATCATTTCGGCGCGGCGTCCAACCAGTGGCCGCCGGCCTATCAGGAACCCGACAGCAAGGAAGTGGCGGATTTCGCCGCCCGCCATGATGATGAGGTGCGGTTTCATCTTTTTCTGCAATGGCAGGCCCATGAGCAATTGAGCGCGGTGCGGGACAATTGTGCGGCACAAGGCATGCGGATCGGGCTTTACGGCGATCTGGCGGTCGGGGCCGACCGCACCGGGGCCGATATGTGGTCGAACCGGGATGTTTACGTGCCGGAGGCCAGTTTCGGGGCGCCGCCGGACCCGCTCGCCCGGCAGGGGCAGAATTGGGGCCTGCCGCCGTTCCATCCGGTGCGGCTCTTTGATGCGGGCTATCAGCCCTTTATCGATATTCTCAGAGCCTCAATGCGCTATTTCGGCGCTTTGCGCATCGATCATGTGATGTGGATGCAGCGCATGTTCTTCATCCCGGCCGGCTGCGAGACGGCGGAGGGGGCCTATATGCGCTTTCCGCTCGACGATCTGCTGGCGATCGTGGCGCTGGAGAGTCAGCGCCAGCAATGCGTGGTGATCGGCGAGGATCTGGGCACGGTGCCGGCCGGCTTTCGCGAGAAGATGGAGGATCACGGGCTGCTATGCTACCGGCTGATGCGCTTCGAGCGCTATGAGGACGGCCTCTATAAGCGCCCGGACCGCTATCCACCCCTGTCGCTGGCGAGTTTCGGCTCCCATGACCTGCCGCCGATCGCCGGCTTCTGGCAGGGGCGGGATCTGGATATGCTGAGCCGCATCGGCCTGATCGGCGATCCGGAGGCCGATGCGGCTATGCGCCGGACCGACCGGGAGCAATTGCTGGCGGCGCTTATTGATCAGGACATGCTGGATGCGGCGGCCATGCAGGACGGGGCGCCGGAGATCCCCGCGCTGATTGATGCGGTGCATGGCTTCCTCGCCAAGGCGCCAAGCGCCCTGGTGATGCTGAATCTGGAGGATGTGCTGCACAGCGAGACGCAGATCAATGTGCCGGGCACCTATCTTGAGTGCCCGAACTGGCGGCTGCGGCATGATCTGGACAAGCTTGAAGGCGGGTTGGCGCATGCGGGCCGGATCATGGGGCCGCGCTCAAGGACAGGCGCCAAATCTAAGCGAACAGCCAGTTGAGGCTGATCAGCGCCGTCACGGCGGCGGCCACCGACAGGCCGAGATTGCGCTTGCCGGCCCAATAGACGGCAATGCCGGTGATCAGGGCCAGGACCCGGACCGGCAGCAATGTGTCGGCCAGCGCCCCCGGCGGCAGCATCACCATGCGCACCACCAGGGCGGCGATGAGCGAGGTGGCGACCGCGTTCACCCAGCGTAGGATGTTGCTGGTTTCATCGAGGCGGGCGGCGAAGATCACGCCGAAAAACCGCCAGATATAATTGGGCAGCACGCCGGCCAGCAGGATGATGAGATAATAATCGAGCCGGTCACTCATCGTCCGGCGCTCCGTCATGGCGGCGGCCATAGGCCCAGGCGGCGGTGCCGCCGACCAGCCCGGCAATCATCAAATCGAAACCGGGCGCCAGTTGCAGGGCAATGGGCCCCAATATCACGCCGGCGGCGATTGCCGCGAAATCCGAGCGCCGCCGCGCGCCCGCGAATAGCGACAGGAAGAAGAAGCTGGGGGTGAGAAACACCAGCCCGGCGGCGGCGGGGGTGGGCAGAGTGTGCACCAGGGCATAGCCGATTGCGGTCATCACGATCATGCCGGCCATCAGCGTAAAGCCCAGTCCGATGATGAAGGGCAGGCGGCGCGGGCGCGCGATGCGCTCGAAATTGAGAAAGGCCAGAATCCACACGGTGACGGCGATGAAATGGGCGGCGAGGAACTCGGCCCAGCGCGGGGTCTCTTGCATGCGCGCCCGGGGCAGCAGCGAGACCACCATCGGCATCAGGCGAATGGAAGTGAGGCTGACCGCCAGGGCCAGGGCCAGCAGCGGCGTGCCGTGCTTGAGCATATTGACCATGATCACCTGGGCCGGCAGCGCCCAGATGGTGATGGTGGCAAGGATGGCATGGTCAAGCCCGAAGGGAGAACTGGCGGCGAGAGCACCAAAGCCGATGAACGAGCCCGACATGACGAGGCCGGGCACCCCGAAAGCGGTGGTGAAGCCTTCATAAAGCCCGCCCCAGTCATGGCCGCCGGGCGGGGCGACGGGTTTGGGACGCCGGCTCATGACGCCCCCGCCTCTTCCAGCCGGGTGATGATGCGGTAGCAGGTCAGCACGCTGATCACGCTGAACAGCACGCTGCCGGCGGCGAGGCCGATAAACACCCCCGGGGCGCCGAACCACAGGGAGCCGAGGGTGACGAAGGGGATGGTGCCGAGGGTGGCCTTGCCCCAGTTGAACAGGGTCGACAGGCGCTGGCGGCCGAGATTGTTGAACACCGCATTGGCGGCGAACATCGCCCCGTCAAACATGAAGAACACCGCCAGCCAGGTGAAATAGAAGGCGGCCAGCCGCGCCCCCAGCCCATCGATGTGAAAGGCCGAAATCAGCCAGTCCTGCAGCAGGAACAGCGCCGCGGCGGCCAGCAGAACATAGAGGGCGACGAAGGTCAGCGAATCATGCAGGGCCTGACGCACCCGGCCGATGCGGCTTGCGCCGAAATTCTGGCCGATAATCGGCCCGATAGCGCCCGACAGGGCGAACATGGCGAAGAACGCCACCGGCAGGATGCGCCACATCACCGCGGCGCCGGACATGGCGCTGTCGCCATAAGTAGCCAGGCTGGCGGTGATATAGGCATGGCCCACCGGGGTGGCGATATTGGTGAGAATCGCCGGCAGGGCGATGGCGAAATAAGGCCGGGCCTGACGGCGGAAATCGTCCCAATTGATCCGGGCCAGATAATCATGATGACCGCCGATCCAGACAAGGCCGATGATCACCGGCACGATGCGGGCGACCACCGTGGCGGTGGCGGCCCCCTTGATGCCCATGCCCAGCCCGAAGATCAGCAGCGGGTCGAGTATCACATTGACGGCGCTGGCGGAAAACATCATCAGCGCCGAGCGGCGGCCATCGCCGATTGCCCTCAGGATCGAGCCCTGGGCCATCGCCACCGACAGCACCGGCATGGAAGGCAGGATGATGCGCATATAATCCATGGCGAGTTCGAGCGTTTCGCCGCCGGCGCCGAGCAGGCCCAGCGCTACGGGCAGGACGAGCCACACGATGAGTGAGATGGCGCCGGTGAACAGGGCCCCGTAAACCAGCACATTGCTGGCGTAACGGCGCGCCTCGGCCTCGTTGCGGGCGCCGACCGACCGGGACACCAGGGCGCCCATGGCAATCGACGAGCCGATGCAGATCGACAGGTTGAAAAACAGGATCGGCCCGGCAAAACCCATGGCGGCGGTGATGCGCGGGTCTTTCAGCAGGCTGAGAAAAAAGATATCGGCCAGATCGACCAGAAACAGGGCGATCAGCCCGGCGCCCATGGCCAGGGTCATGGACAGGATATGGCGCATGGTCGAGCCTTCGAGAAATAAGGCTTTTGACTTGCTTTGCGCTGCGATTCGTGGTGCCATTCGCCGGACCCTAGAGCATTTTTGGTTTTGATTGTATCAAAACCATGCTCTATCTTTTGTTAGACGCGCTTCTTTATCCGAAAACCGGTTCTCAGTTTTCGCAGAAGTGTTTTAGAGCGTTAACCCACCGGCTTCAAACGGGAAATTGGCTCCCGTGTCCCGGGAGAGATTTTCATCATGGCGGGCGTACCCGGCGCAGTTTTCTTTGCCCATATGCGGGACGGGCCGATGATCCGCATCCGCCTGCCCGGCGGGCGGGCAACAGCGCAACAGCTGCGCGCCATTGCCGAGCTGGCGCGGCGCGGCGGCAATGACCGGATCGCCCTGACCAATCTGTCCAATTTCCAGGTGCGCGGGCTGGAATGGATCAATTACAGCGATTTGAAACGCCATCTCGATCAGGCCGGGCTGCTGCCGCCGCGTCTGTGGGCCGAGCGGCGGCGCAATATATTGGCCGATCCGCTGAGCGGGCTGGCGACGGATGAGCTGCATCCGACCGCCGGGCTGGTGGCCCGGCTCGACGCGGCGATCCAGGACGAGCCGCTGATGAAAGCGAGCAGCCTGAAATTCGGATTCGTGGTGGATGGCGGCGGTCCCTCGCGGATCGGGGCGCAATTGCATGACGCGGCGCTGATCGCGGAAAGCCGCGCCGGGCAGGTGCGGTTCCGGCTTTACCTGACCGGCCAGGCCACCCAATTGACCGCGGCGCCCGAGCATGCGGCCCGGCTCGCAGTGGCGGCGGCGGTGGCGGCCCTCGGCTTTCCCGCCCGGCGGGACAGCGCCTGGCGGAGTTTCTTGAAGCCGCTGGCCTATGGCGGGAGCAGCCGGCTGATCGCCCATCCCGCGCGGGTGTTGCTGGCGCTTACCGGCCCGCAGGAAACCCGCATTCGCCGCCTGCTGGATCACGTGCCGATCGAGGATCTGATCCGGCGTATCCGCGAACTGATGCCGGCGGAGCAGTTTGAAATTTCCGAGCCGCCGGCGGCGCTGCCGGCGCTGCGGCCACGCATCGGCATCGTGCCGCAATCCGAGCCGGGGCTTGCGATTTGCGGTTTCGGGGTTCCCCTCGGCCGGCTCGACAGCCGCCTCCTTGCCCTGATCGCCGCCCTGGCTGAGGATTTCGGTACCGGCGAGGTCAGGCTCTCGCCCTGGCATGTGGTGTTCATCCCGCATGTGGCCGAGGCACGGGCCGGGGAGCTGATGCAGGCGGCCGAGGCGGCCGGTTTTGCGGTCAATGAGAATTTCCTCACTTTCGATATGTCGGCCTGTTCGGGGCGCTCGGGCTGCCGGGGGGCGCGGCTCGAAACCCAGGACCATGCGCTTGAGATCATGCAGGCGCTGCAGCAGCTTGAGCAGCCGCCGGGGGCGGCGCTCAGCATCCATGTTTCGGGCTGTCCCAAGGGCTGCGCCCATCGCACCAAGAGCGACATCCTGGCTTTGGAGCGCGAGGATGCCTCGGGCTATTATCTCTATGAGGATTCGGCG
>PKTQ01000162.1 GCA_002869085.1 Hyphomicrobiales bacterium
GCGGCCCGGCCGGGGCTTGCCGGGAGGTGTTTTGCCCATATAGCCACCAGGCCCTGATGGAGCTCTTGTCCCATATATCTGAATTTTGGGCATCTTTTGGAACGAGGAGATTCGGGAGACTCGCCTGGTTTCAGGCCTGAATCGACAAAAGAGCCGATTTTTGATATTCTGCAAATAAGAATAATCAAAAAGTAAAGCAAGATAATGCGTATCTGGGCGTGTCTCTCATTGGGTTTGGGGCTGATCATGTCGCCCTTGCACGCCGCCGAAATCATCGGGCATGCAGCCGCGATCGTCAACAGCGTCAACGGACAATCGGGCGGCAAGACACGCCGCCTCAAAACCAGAGACAGCGTCCATCTCAATGAGCGCATCAGATCGGGTGCGGCCAGTACCGGGCAATTTCAATTGAAGGACGGCTCAAAGCTGGTGATCGGGCCGCGCGCCACCCTTAATCTGGACCGGTTCATATATAATGGCCGTACCGCCAGGAAAGTCACTGTGTCGGCCATCAAGGGCGCCTTTCGCTTCATCAGCGGCAAGTCGCGAAGTTCCGCCTATCAAATCCGCACCCCCGTGGCGACGATTGGCGTACGCGGCACGGCATTCGATTTTTACGTCAACCGCGGCAGCGCTGCCGTCATGTTGCTTCGCGGGGCGCTTACAGTCTGTAATTCACGTCGGCAATGCCGGACCTTGAACCGGCCCTGTCAGATTGTCAGGGTCCGGCGCAATCGCATATCTCCGGTCTATAAAAATGCCAGTCCCAAGGCGGTGCGGGGTGTTTCCATGCGCACGGCCTTTCCCTTCATGCAATCGCAGCGCCGGTTGAAATCGCAATTTCGCACCCGCGGCATACGCGCCTGCAACACAGTCGGCATCAGGAGCAACAAGTCGCGCGCCGCCAGAACCAGCGTGCCGTCGCCATCGACGCCCACCCCTCAGCAGCCCACCGGCCCAACGACTAGCGATCTGCCCAATAATCCGGGTAATGACCGGCCAAACGGACGAGCCGGGGAGTCCCCTAATGGCGGCAGTTTTGGTTCCGGCAGCGATGGTCGCGGCGATACCGGGCAGGGTGGGGGCAATGGCAGTGGCAGTGGCAATGGCAATGGCAATGGTCGGAACTAGGGCGCTATTCAAACCTTGTGACGTATCAGGTAAGATCGCCTGATGGCGGTCTGATCCTGATATTCAAAAACTTTTGGCTGCCGGGTTGATGAGTACCAATTTGCGTTTCCTCACCGCATAGATCGCCGCCTGACGCTCCACGTCTCCATTGGCAGCAAAACGGAACACACCCGTTGTCCCCCTGAACCCGGTTTTCGAGAGCAGGGTTTTGCGATTGAGCCCCTTGCGGCCATGCAGACGGGCAATGCCGGCGGTCATGGCGATGATGTCATAACCATATCCGGCCTCCGTGCCGGGTGGGTGCCCGTTTTCGGTTTCATAGCGCTTGGTAATCCTGCTCAGATTGCCGGTGTCGAGCCTGGCGAGGACGGCGCCGGCGAGGGACGGATTCTTCCAGATGGATGCCGGCCAGCCGCTGTGCCCGACAAAAACGGCTTTGGCTGACGCTTGCTTCCGCGATCTGATCGCCCGGGCGATTTTTACGATCTGACCATCCGCTCCGGCGAAGGCGATGATGTCCGCCGCGGCCAGCGCGTCGCCGGCGCGCTGCAGGATCGCATTCGCGCTCTCATCGGATCGGTACAGATATGCCTTCAGGGCAAGACGGGTGCCAAGCTGCTCGTTCAGCCAGTTCAGGCGCTCCTTCCGATAGCCTTCCGGCGCGAAAAGCACGGCCTTTTTGGCTCCTTGCCCGGCTGCATGAGTGATGCCGTATAGGAGGCTGTCGGTTTCATCGAACGCGAAAGCGAACACTTTCCTATCCCTGGGGGCATGGTCGGGGATGACGGCGATTGTGGGAACGGCCTTTGCCTTCAATCCGGCGATGGCGGTTTCATCCGCTACCGCGACAATGAGCCTGGCGCCATTGGCGGCTTCCTGGCGGGCCAGTTGTTTGAGCCCGTCCGCGCCGCCTGATGTTGTATGTATGGTGAGGGTCAGGGCGCGCGCGCCCAGATCCTTGAGCCCCAAGGCAGCGCCATTGCGGATTTCAACAGCTTGTTTGGTGAGCCCGTGCTCACCCTTATGCGCCAGCAGGAGCGATATTCTGATTTGCCCCGAGCCAAGCGATTCCTGGTCCGGCAGGGTGATCTTGGTTTCATCGGGGGCGGCGGCGATATTGGGCCCTTCGCCGGGCGTATTAACCTGACAGCCAAAGGCGAGCGCGCAAAACAGCATAATGGCAGCCGAGCGGCGGATTCGGTCAGGGCGGGCTTTCATGGTTGATATCAGAAACATGAAACGGCGCATGAAAAACTGCATGTCAGGTGAATTTCATACACACCTATATCCCTGCCCATTGCCGCGCTACTGTTCGAACTTGCTTGCCGCAGCTTGTTGGATGCGGCCGCAAAGCCTTGTAAAATCGATGCGTTCCGGGAGCGCGATCAGTGCATGTAATATTGCATGCGCTGATAGAAGCACTCGCATTTACCCAGATATTGCTCGTCCCGATAGCCATTGCGCAGATAGCCATAGGCCTTGCCGCAGGCGACCTTGGCCTCGGATGCCCATAAAAATACCGGCCGGGTGGCAAAGGTGAATTTCCAGTCCGGATTATCGGCAACCGCAACGGCTTCGTTCATCAGCCGCACCACCTCGTCGGTGAGGCGCGCTCCGTTTTCAATGGTCATGAGTTGCGATGGGCCGACCAACCGGCATTGTCCCGGCAGCGGGCCGGAAAAGTCGGCCGCCTGGATTGGCGCAACCAGCCCCAATGTTACGATGATGAAAGTGATAAATGTTTTCATGTCTGGCCGCTCCCTTATCGAGTGGGCGAAAAACCCATCCGAATCCTTTGCATGTTAAATCCGTAACCCGCCCGTCTAAATGATGTCGGAGCCGGTATTTCCCGATCCGTCATCGAACAGAATATTGATGGTTCCTGAATGTCCGGTGCCGATATTGACCACGGCTTCGCCGTCCGTATCACTCGCATTGCCATCCGGATCCACCCTGATATCGCCCGTCGTCGAATTATAGTGCACATAGTTCGATCCGGCAGCTCCATCGACTGAAGTTCCGACAGCAAGATCAAGTAGTTCGGTCAGGTCGATAATGTCGCCATCAAACCCGTCGCCGCTATAGTCGGTAATAATGTCTTTGACGGCCGCGTCTGTGAGGCTGTCGAGCCCGATCACAAACGTATCGGCGCTGGTGTCGGACGGGTCACCGAGCAGATCACCGGTCATGGTGTCCGATCCGGGACCGCCGATAAGCAGGTCGCTACCGAGACCGCCCACAAGGATATCGTCTCCGTAGCCACCATCGAGACGATCATTGCCATCTTGCCCGTCCAGGTCGTCAACACCGTCCAGGCCGGCGATCACATTATCTTCCGCATTCCCGGTCAGATCGTCGCTGAAGTTGGAGCCGATGAAGTGCAGTTCCGTCGCGGACAACGTATCGGTTACACCGCTACCGCTGGCTGAATAGTCGACCGTAGTCAACGGATCGGGCGGCAAAAGAGTTATATCGAGTGTTCCGTTGACAGAATCCCCGTCAGCATCCGTTAACGTAACATCCAGAGGAACATTGACCGGGTCACCAGGATCGATGAATGAAGTTTTAAATCCTGATAGGTTGAATTTGTCATCCCCATCTGCTCCACCATCAAAATAAAGGATTTCCAGGCTTTCGAAACCATTTGCGTCTCCGAATACCTGGACTTCGTCACCGTCTTTCAATCCCTTGACGACAACACTTCCATTACCGTCTGCGTCGATGTCTACAATATATGTCTGGCCATTCACCATGTATGAGCCATCGGCCGTAATTTCCGTTGAGGAAACAGCATCGTGTACGATGACGATTTTTGTGATCGATTCCTCAATGCCATCACCCACAGTGGTCTGAACCGTCCCCGGGTCGGTGTCCGGGTCATCATATACCTTGAATTCCGCGCTTGCGGTTTGACCGGCATTGGCCAGAAGGAATGTCGCGGAGGCCGCCAGGACCGAGTAGTGACCATCAAAGATATGGTCTTGATTGGGAAATGTACCAGGCGGAGATTCGGTGGTGTAATCGCCTGATCCGCTCGAGGGATCACCCTGGAGATCGATCACGAAATCCAAACGCAGACCTTCCGTTGCACCAATTGTGTTGCCCGGAGCGCCGCCACCAGCACCGAACTCACCCGTGCTGTTATTAACCGTGCCGGTATTGGGTCCGACCGGTGTTAGCAAGAGGTCTTGCGAATTATTGTCGATGGGTGTTCCCGGTAGGGGGGCCTCAGCGCTTGAGACGAAGCCGTTCCAGTCAGCGTTGCCTCCTGCGGCTAAAAATCCGCCGCCTGTGAAATTGATCGAGCTCTCGCCTCCGTCGATGGTCTCAACCATCGTAACCGTATAGGTGTCGGTCGCGGCCGCCAGGCTGCCGTCCGTATTCAGGGTGACGTAAAAAACGACGCCGGCATCGCCGGTTCCAGTGGGAACCGCCGCGCCCGTATAGCCGATCAAGGTCTTGCCGGAATTGATCAGCGTATAGGTGATCGGTGATCCATCTGATTTTAAACCACTATCTGCATTATTGAGAGCAGGATCGAACACAAGGCTGCCCATCTGGTCAGCCCCCACATTGTCATCAATGTTGACATCCACATCCAGGTTACCGGTGAAAGACGCTGATGCCTGGTTCAGAAGAAAGGCATTTTCAGTCTGGTAACTCACCGGAATGTCGTCGTCGACATTGATGGTCAGGGACCTGGTCACGCTGTCGCCGTCGCCATCGGTCAGGGTAAAGTCAAACGCCAGGGTCAGATTGTCCTCGGTGCCGGCCGTCGGATGCACCAGAGGGGCCGTCGCCGTAAAGGTATAAGCGCCCGTCGCCAGGTCATCGACCGTCAGCGTGAACACATTATGCACGCCGGCATTGGCATCGGTTGCCGTGCCGACCAGACCGCCGGCACCATCGCTCGCGACATTGACCGTCGCCTGCTCCCACAGGCCGGTGGTGGCGTTCAGAACCATCGCCTGCAATGTCAGGGCGCCGGCATCCCCGCTCGCCGTCATGTTGGAGAAGGTGATCGAGCCCGCCTGATCGGCGCCAAAGCCCTCGGTCGCGCCGCTGAACAGGAACCCACTTGTCGAGGTGCCCGAACCGTCGTCGCCGCTGCCGCCCTGCAGACCGTTCGCCTGGTCCTCATCGTCCAATATGTCGGGATCGGCAACATCATCGGCCACCGGGGTGTCATCGTCGACATTGATGGTCAGGGACCTGGTCACGCTGTCGCCGTCGCCATCGGTCAGGGTGAAGTCAAA
>PKTQ01000151.1 GCA_002869085.1 Hyphomicrobiales bacterium
GGCGAGTTGATCGGACCCTGCTGCCAGTTATGGCCGATCGAAGTTTTCAGATTGTCGGTGCCGCCCATGCTCAGATTGTGGCACGAATTGCAGGAGATGAAGCCGGATTTGGACAGGCGCGGATCGAAATAGAGCTTCTTGCCCAGTTCAACCATGGCCTGATTGGAGACCTTGGCCGCCTCAATGGGCTGGATGGGCTCGTCGGAATCTTCCGCGGCGAGGGCGGGGGCGATAGCCATGCCGGCTATTACGCTGAGCGCAAATAGGGTCGTCTTCATTGGATACTGTCCTCCTATGTTGTTCGGTTCGACATCCCCGCCGCCTGCCGATCGCTTGCCCGGACGCGGTATTTGGCGGCGGCCGGGTATGAAACAATGTCAGGCGACGGTTAAGACTGCGCATAAGATTTAGACAGTGTCTATTGCTAATACTGCGTCAAATCTACGCATCCTTTTTTGCGGGATTGCCGCCGGGCATAGCGCGCACGGATCTTGTTATCCAATTGGAATTATTATGTTTTTAAAGTAAGCGGTAATATTCCACCTAAGCCGTTTCAGTGCCGGAAAAAATCCGTTATTCTCCATTTCGGCCGCCGCATGGCCGCATCAAATTCAGGGAGAAAATAGCCATGGCTCAGGGCGCCGATTTCGCCAATGTCACCGCTTTCGACTGGGCCGATCCGCTCGGTCTTAGCGCCGAATTGACCGAGGAAGAGCGCATGGTTCAGGCCAGCGCCCGGCAATTTGCCGCCGACAAATTGATGCCCCGGGTGATCGAGGCCAATCGCAACGAGCATTTTGACCCTGCCATCATGGCCGAGCTGGGCGAGATCGGCCTGCTCGGCGTGACCGTGCCGGAAGCCCATGGCGGCGCCGGTCTGGGCTATGTCTCCTATGGCCTGGCGGCGCGCGAAATCGAGCGCGTCGATTCCGGCTATCGCTCGGCGATGAGCGTCCAGAACAGCCTGGTCATCCATCCGGTGCTGGCGTATGGCGACGAGGATCAGAAAGCCCGCTGGCTGCCCGGTCTGATCAGCGGCGGGACCATTGGCTGTTTCGGCCTCACCGAGCCTGATTCCGGCTCCGATCCGGCCGGCATGACCACCAGGGCCGTGCCCGTCGATGGCGGCTATGTGCTCAGCGGCACCAAGAGCTGGATCACCAATGCCCCCATCGCCGACATGGCGGTGGTGTGGGCCAAGCTGGAACAGGGCAATAAATCGATCATCCGCGGTTTCATCGTCGTGCGCGGCATGGATGGATTTTCCACCCCGAAAATCGAGGGCAAGTTTTCCCTGCGCGCCTCCATCACCGGCCAGATTTCCCTGGCCGATGTGTTTGTGCCCGAGGCCAATCTGCTGCCGGGCGCCAAGGGCCTGTCCGGCCCGTTCGGCTGCCTGAACCGGGCCCGCTACGGCATTGCCTGGGGGGCGATGGGGGCGGCGGAAGCCTGCTGGCTCGGCGCCCGCGATTATGTGCTGGAGCGTAAGCAGTTCGGCCGCCCGCTGGCCGCCAACCAGTTAATCCAGAAAAAGCTGGCCGACATGCAGACCGAGATCGCCCTCGGCCTTGCCGGCGCCCTGCGCTTGGGGCGTATGCTGGAAGCCGGCACCGCCGCGCCCCAGGCGGTGTCGCTGATGAAGCGCAACAATTGCGGCAAGGCGCTCGATGTGGCCCGCGCCGCCCGTGACATGCTGGGCGCCAACGGTGTCTCGGACGAATATCACATCATCCGCCATGTGATGAATCTGGAGGCCGTCAATACCTATGAAGGTACCCATGACGTGCATGCGCTGATTCTGGGAAGGGCTCAGACCGGCATTCAGGCGTTTTTCTGAGCCCGCCGCGCCAGCCCCCACAGCGTGAGTGCATAAAGCCCCAGCGCCGGCAGCCAGATATCAAGCCCGATGGTCTCGGCGCTGAAGCCCGCCAGCAGGCCCGGCGTCAGGCCGAGCCACAACCCGCCGCCCGGCCCGGGGGTGAGCGCCCGGTTATAGATATAGAACCCGCCGATCGAAGCGCCAAAAGCGGCGATCATCCAGCTATGGCAATAGGCCCCTTGCAGATAGGCGATGGGGGCAAGCACCAGCGCGAGAACCATCGCGGCCACAAGAGCGCCGCCGCCATTGGGGCTGAGGCGCCGGCCGAGCCCGGCAAGGCCCGTGATGATCAGCGTCATGAGCATGAAACCGGCCCAGGGCGGCGCCCATCCCAGCAGCGGCAGCGCCGGCACCCGCCCATAGGCGGGCAGCCACCAGAAACCGGCCAGCCCCATAAGGGCGGCCAACAGGGCCGCCAGAGCCCAGCCCGCTGTGCCAAGGCGCGTTTGGCGGTGCAGCGCCCCGGCGCCCGCCGCCGCCGCCCCGGCCAGGATGAACCCGGCCGCCGGCTCCGGGTCGAGCCAGCCCTGGGGCAGCATCATCAGCGCCCCGGCGCCAAACCCGCCCGCCAGCGCCAGAGCGCCATCGGCCGGAACGGTGCGGCCAGACGGCCCGGACAGCCAGGCCGCCAGTCCGGCGGAAATCAGAAACACCAATCCCAGTTGAAGCAGCAGCATGGCCGTCTCTTGTCACCACAAGGGGATTGTAGGCACATTCAGCAACAAAATGCGCCGCGTCTTTTTAAGATATGGCCAAAATCGCCCATTTTGGCGTTGCAAAACCGCAGATGGATGGCCCTGTCTGCGGCTTTGCGCCTGAAACTGAACGATTTTGGCTCATACCACGCTCCAAATCCTGAATGTCGATTCAGCCTAGCCTAAAAGCCTTTTTTGATCGCCCCCAGCAGGCCGCGCACCAGCGCCCGCCCCACCGTGGTCGCCACCGTGCGCCCCAGCGATTTTACCATCGCCTCGCCGAGCGACTGGCGGTTGGAGCTGCGCCGCGTTGTCTTGCGCCGGCTGCCGCCCTGCTCGTAATCATAACGGCTCTGCTGGCGGGCCTTGGCCTTGGCCTCGGCGGCGCGTTGTTTTTCCTCTTCCTCGCGGCGCTGCTGCTCTTCCTCGGCGCGCAGCTTCTCATCGGCCCGCTTTTTCAGGATCTCATAGGCCGATTCCCGGTCCACGGTCTTGTCATAGAGGTTGCGCACCGGGCTGTCGGCCATCACGTCGCGGCGCTCGGACTTTTCGATCGGGCCAAGGCGCGAGGAGGGCGGGCGGATGAGGGTGCGCTGCACGATCGACGGCACCCCCTTCTTTTCCAGCGTCGAGACCAGCGCCTCGCCGACCCCAAGCTGGGTGATGGCTTCGAAGGCATCGAAATCCGGATTGGGGCGGAAGGTCTCGGCCGCCACCTTCACCGCCTTGCGCTCGCGCGGGGTATAGGCGCGCAGCGCATGCTGCACCCGGTTACCGAGCTGGGCCAGCACTTCGTCGGGCACATCCAGCGGGTTCTGGGTGACGAAATAGACCCCGACCCCCTTGGAGCGGATCAGCTTCACCACCTGTTCGATCTTGCCGATCAGGGCTTTGGGCGCTTCGTCGAACAGAAGATGCGCCTCGTCGAAGAAAAACACCAGCCGCGGCTTGTCCGGGTCGCCCACTTCCGGCAGCTCCTCGAACAGCTCGGAGAGCAGCCACAGCAGGAAGGTGGCGTAAAGCTGGGGCGAATGCATCAGCTTGTCTGCCGCCAGCACGCTGATAAAGCCGCGTCCGTCCCGGTCGATCCGCATCAAATCGCGAATATCCAGCGCCGGCTCGCCGAAGAACATCTCGCCGCCCTGTTCCTCCAGCACCAGCAGGCGGCGCTGAATGGCGCCGACCGAGGCGGAGCTGACATTGCCATATTCGGTGGTCAGCTCGCGGGCCCGCTCGGCCACATTCACCATCAGCGCCCTGAGGTCCTTCATGTCCAGAAGCGCCATCCCCTCTTCATCGGCGATGCGGAAGGCGATGTTCAGCACCCCCTCCTGGGTATCGTTCAGCCCCAGCAGGCGCGCCAGCAACAAAGGGCCCATTTCGGTGACCGTGGTGCGCACCGGGTGGCCCTGTTCGCCGAACAGATCCCAGAAAATCACCGGCGAGGCCTCATAGGTGTAATCGTCAAAACCGATGGTCTTGGCGCGCTTTTCCAGGAAGTCCTTCGAGGTGCCCTTCACGGCGATGCCGGACAGATCGCCCTTCACATCGGCGCAGAACACCGGCACGCCCTGGGCCGAGAAGCCCTCGGCGAGGATTTGCAGCGATACGGTTTTACCGGTGCCGGTGGCCCCGGCCACCAGCCCGTGCCGGTTGGCGAGCTTTAAAGTCAGAAATTCGTCCTTAACGCTTTTGCCGAGATATACCTTGCCGTCCAAATCCATTTGCCTGCACCTTCACCGCTTAATAATTGCAATAAGGCTTTTATATTGGCGCAACCTGCATCAGGCAATCGCTATTCACCGGTTTGCGGTTGGCAAAACAGGCCCCATATGCCATAGATTCTGATGAATCAATCTCGGCGTGCAGTCGGGAGCAGGCAGATTTTCGGGAGTCTCTCCATGGAAGAATTGATCGGGCGCATTTCAGCCGCCCTGGGCATTGACGAAGCGCTGGCGAGCAAGGCGGTCGGCATCGTACTCAACCTGCTGAAAAGCGCCGGGCCGGAGGACAAAGTCTCCCAGCTTCTGGCCGCCATTCCCGGCGCTTCGGAAATGCTGGATAAGGCGGGCGAGTCCGGCGGCGGCGGCCTCGGCGGCCTGATGGGCAGCCTCGGCGGCATGATGGGCGGCAGCATGGGCGGCGCCATGGGCGCCATGAGCGCCTTCACCGAACTTAAAGATGCCGGGCTCGACACCGATCAGGTGCAGGGGCTGGGCAAGGAAGTGTTGAGTTTCGCCAAGGAAAAAGCCGGCGAGGATGTGGTCGGCGAGGTCGTCTCCAGCATTCCGGGGCTCGACCAGTTTATCTGAACTTAAGACTATCGGCTTTTCAAACCGGGTATCACAGCGTAGCGATCGCAACTGTCACAGAAGGAGAGCATCAATGAGCAGTTATTCCATTACCACAATCGAGGGCATCGGTCCGGCTTTCGGCGAAAAGCTCGTGGCGGCGGGCGTCAAGACCACCGGTGCGCTCCTCAAGCGCTGCGCCGATCCCAAGGGCCGCAAGGAAATGGCCGCGGCGACCGGCATTTCCGAAGCCATGATCCGCGACTGGACCAATATGGCCGATCTGATGCGCATCAAGGGCGTCGGCGAGGAATATTCCGAATTGCTCGAAAAAGCCGGCGTCGACACGGTCAAGGAACTCAAGCACCGCAATCCGGCCAATCTGCACAAGGCGATGGCCGAAGTGAATGCCGAGAAAAAGCTGGTGCGTCAATTGCCGAGCGAAGAGGCGGTTGCCGACTGGGTCGAGCAGGCCAAATCCCTGCCCGCCACCATGACCTACTAAGCGCC
>PKTQ01000294.1 GCA_002869085.1 Hyphomicrobiales bacterium
CGCCTTGCCCTGGGCGGCGTCCTTGCCGGTGCGCTTGCCGAGCACCTGCTCGTCCCCTTCATGGTCGAGCAGATCGTCGATCATCTGAAATGCCACCCCGAAATGGCGCGCATAACGGCGCAAACTCTCCCGCGCCTCGGCGCCGGCCCCGCCCAGCACACCGCCGGCCAGGCAGGAAAATTCAAACAGGGCGCCGGTTTTCAAGCTTTGGATGCGCTGAATCCGCTCCATATCCTGATCCGGTGTCCGCTCGGCCTCCATATCCAGCATCTGCCCGGCGATCATGCCCTCGGCCCCGGCCGCCCCGGCCAGCAGCCCGATCAGCTCGCAGCGCACCGCCGGGTCGGGATGGGTCGCCTCAAGGCTGAGAATCCGAAAGGCCAGGGTCAGCAGCCCGTCTCCGGCCAGGATCGCCGTGGCCTCGTCAAAGCGCACATGCACCGTGGGCCGGCCGCGCCTGAGATCGTCGTCATCCATCGCCGGCAGATCGTCATGGATCAGCGAATAGCCGTGCAGGCACTCGATCGCCGCCGCCGCATGCAGGGCCTGGTCGCGCGGCGCATCGAACATGTCGGCCGAGGCAAGCAGTAGGAACGGGCGCAGCCTTTTGCCCGGCCCCAGCGCCCCATAGCGCATGGCGGCGCATAATCCGTCATGAGCGCCGGCATGGGCGCCGATCAATCGGTCGATCACCGGTTCGACCGCAGCGGCGGCTTCGCCCAGATATGTCGAAAATTCCGGCAAGGATCAGCCCGCTTGTGACAATGGTATCTTGAAGTCCCTTTTCGGCCAGCCGCCCCACCCTGTCAAGCGCCGGCCCGGACCCTAAAGCTGCGAGCGCGCCCAGCTCAGCAATTGCGGCAGCGGCATCGCCCCGGCCTGGCGCGCCACCTCGACCCCGCGCCGGAACAGCACCAGGGACGGGATCGAGCGGATGCCGAATTGCGCCGAAATATCGGGCGCCGCCTCGGTATCGAGCTTGGCCAGCCGCATGGCCGGCTCCAGCTCCTTCGCCGCCTCGGCAAACACCGGCGCCATCATCTTGCACGGCCCGCACCATTCGGCCCAGAAATCCACCAGCACCGGCACGTCGCTCTTGCCGATATGGCGCATGAAACTGGCGCTGGTCAGATTGACCGGCTGGCCGGTGAACAGGGGCTGGTGACATTTGCCGCAATCGGCCTCGGCGGCGTTCTTGCTGGCCGGAACCCGGTTGATCACCCCGCAATGGGGGCATACGGTTTGATAGCTTTGAGACATGAAACTGCTCCTGGCGCTTCGAGAATCCGACAAAGAGATGCTTGAAGTTATATTCCGTTATTCGCATATAGAGTGGCAAGACCATATTTTCAGAACAAAGGTGGGAAGTATGACGCGAAAAGTCAAAGCCTGCGTGATCGGCGCCGGTTCGGCGGGATTGTTTTCTCTCAGTGCGCTGACCCGGCAGACCAAGGATTTCGTTATCGTCAATAGCGGGCATCTCGGCACCACCTGCGCCAGGGTCGGCTGCATGCCCTCCAAGGTACTGATTCAGGCGGCGGAATATTTCCATGACCGCGCCCATATGCAGACCGCCGGCCTCGATGGCACTGACCAGCTCAGCGTCGATATCCCACGGGTTTTGCAGCATGTGCGCAATCTGCGCGACACTTTTGTCGGCGGCGTGATGGCCAATTTCAACAAGGGACCGGCCAAAAAGCTGATCGAAGGTGAGGCCCGCTTCGTCGCCGCCAATACCATCGAGGTGAACGGCGAGCGCATCGAGGCCGAGGCCTTTATTCTGGCCACCGGCTCGCGCCCGATCGTCCCGGACGCCTGGCAGAGCTTTGCGGACCGCATTCTCACCACCGACAGCCTGTTCGAGCAGGAGGACCTGCCCGGCAATATCGCCGTGCTCGGCCTCGGCGCCATCGGCCTGGAAATCGGCCAGGCCCTGTCGCGGCTTGGCATCAAAGTGACCGGCGTCGACATGGCCGACACCATTGGCGGGCTGGATGACGGGGCGGTGCGGGACGAGGCGCTGAAATTGATCGGCGCCGAGTTTGACATCTGGCTGGGCGCTCCGGCCGAGGTGGAAGACAATGGAGACGGCCGCCTCAAGGTCCGGGCCGGCGCGCGCGAGGTGCTGGTTGACAAGATTCTGGTCAGCCTTGGCCGCCGCCCCAATATTGACAGCCTCGATCTGGCCGCCGCCGGGGTCGCGCTCGATAAGCGCGGCATGCCTCAGATCAACCCCCTCACCATGCAAATCCCCGGCACCCGCCTGTTCGTGGCCGGGGATTCCACCGGCGATCGCGCCCTGCTGCACGAAGCGGGGGATGAGGGCCGCATCGCCGGCTTTAATGCCCTGGCGGAAAATGTGCAGGACTTCCGGCGCAAGACCCCGCTCGCCATCGCCTTTTGCGACCCCAATATCGCCATGGTCGGCGCCAGGTGGAGCGATTTGAAACAGCGCGGCGACATCGCCGTGGGCGAGCGCAATTTCGACACCCAGGCCCGGGCGCGGGTGATGCAGAAAAATGCCGGGCTGTTACGGATTTATGGCGACACATCGGACGGGCGTCTGCTCGGCGCCGCGATGACCGCCCCGCGCGGCGAGCATCTGGCCCACCATCTCGCCTGGGCCATCGAGCAGAAGCTGACCGTCTGGGATTTGCTCGCCAAGCCGTTCTATCACCCGGTGATCGAGGAGGGGCTGCAAAACGCCCTCAATGATCTGGCGTCCAAAGTGGGCGGCCGCCCCGAGGGGCTTGTTGAAGTGCCGTTCGCCTGAAATATGAGCTGGCGCTCCGGCAGCGCCCGGGGCTCAGCGCGGTAGTTTCGCCTTCGCCCAGTGATAGACCCGCTTGAGAATCTCGGTGAAGGCGGCGCCGCTATTGATCAGGTTCAGGCTGATATTGAACACCAGCCTGTCCTCGGTGCGGCTGCCGCCGATCAGCACATCGCAGACCTGGCGCCGCTGGGTCCACATGTGGTTGAGCAGCGGATGCGCCGGCGATGAACACGAATCGGCAAGATGGATGTCCGGATCGCCTTCCAGGCTGTTGGTGATTTCGGCAAATAGCAGCATGCCCGGTGATAAGCGCTTATAGTCCTCGTCATAGGACATTTTGAAAAAATATAATTGCCCGCCCCAGTCAAAGGCCATGGTCATGGCGATGGGGCGCTCATCCAGCATCAGCCGGTAGAAGCGCAGCCGCCCACCCGCATAAGCCTGGCGCATCATCTGCTGGAAGAACCCGTCGCTCGAGGCCTTGCTCAGCATGGCGGTGCCGGCCCGGCCTTTCCAGCCCCGGGATTCCAGCTCGAGAAAATCCGCGATCCAGGCTTCCGGATCGTCCGAAGCCGCCAACGCCTCGAAGCGGGCAGGCCCCAGCTCGGTGAGTTGCCGCCATTGCTTGGCCAGGGTCTTGCGCCGCTGCCGCGAGAGCGCCCGCGACAGATAGCCGGGATTGTCGTGGTCCGGGCGCATGACGGCGCGGCCATAAAGCGCTTTTGCCACATAAGACAGGGCCCTGGCCTCCGCGCGCTCTCTGATCAGCGCCATCAACCGGCCTTCCAGCGCCAATGGCAGCCGCATCGGCCGGCCCGATTGTTCAACCCAATTGAGCCAGGCCGCAATCGCTTCCTTTGATCGTTCGCGGTCGAACAGCGGCAGGGTGCAAAAGCCATATTGATGATGCCAGGCGGTGTGGATTCTGGGCCCTATCACCGGCAGCAGCGACGTTACCCGGTAGGGGATGAAGCCGACCAGCCTTTGCGGTTTTCCTGCCCGCTGCTCCCACAGGCACAGAGCCCGCAAATGTTGGCTTTCCGCCTCCAGATGTGCGAGCGCCGGCAGGATCATATCGGTGCCGTAGACCGGATTTTGCGCATGACATCTTTGCATCAGATCCCGCCAGGGCGCTTTGAGCGCCGCGGCCTCATCGGCCAGCACCACATCCTGAACCGCTATGTCGCCGCCGGCGCCGGAGACGGGCCGGGCCTGGGCGCCGCGCTGCCGGCGCCAGGGCAGGAAGTGAAAACCGAGCCTCTTGTCGACCGCCACCAGCAGCATCACCGAGATCATCGACAGCGAAAGCGAGGTCGCCGCCGCGGCCCCATAGAGGCCGTAATGCTTGATGAAGATCGCGTTGAGACCGATATTGATCAGCGCGCCGGCGCCGAGAATGCCGGCGCACAGATTCTGCTGGCCCATCATATTGAGCACGAAATCAAGCGGCCCCACCGCCGCCCGCACCAGCAGGCCCGCCGCCAGAATGAACATGATCGGCCACACCGCGGTGAAGTCGTTACCGAACATCCACAATAGCGGCCAGCCCACCGACAAGATGCCCACCGCCCCGGCCAGGGACGGCCAGAAGGTCCAGTGGGACGAGCGCCGCACCAGCGCCTCGAGCGCCGCCTTGTCCCCGGTGGCATTCAGCGCCGAAATGCGCTGCGCGGTCACCGCCACCACCGCATAATAGACAAAGCCGATAAGGCCGGTGGTTTTCACCGCCGCATAATAATGCCCGACGCTTTCCGGCGGCAGATAGCGGCTCATCATCATGATGTCCGTATTCATCAGCAGCAGCGAAAACCCCTCCACCAGCAGCAGCGGCAGCGAGACCTTGAACCATGTCAGGACACTATAGCGGCGCGGCTCCGGCCGGACATCGCGCGCCAGCCGGCGCCTGAGCAGCAGATACTGCATGCCCACCACGCACCATGCGGCGGCGATGGCGGCCAGAAACGCGGATTTGACATCGGCGGCGGCGCCCAAAGCCACCGCGATCCCCATGAACCCGAGCAACAGCACCGGGCGCACGATATAGGGCGGGATCAGCGCCAGATCGATCCAGGAACAGGCCCGGCCGACCCCTTCTTGATATTCGGTGAAGCTGAACATCGGCAGCAGGATGAAGGCGAGGTAGAACGGCACCAGATAATGATGATCGATGCGGTCGCCGAACAGCAGCAGGCCGACCGCCCCGGCCAGCGCCAGCAGGGTGCCGGACCCGAACGACACTACGCCGCCGGTCAATAATATGCCGCGCAGCTTGCCGTAATCCTTGTGTTCGGCATATTCCGGGACGAAACGCAGGATCGATGAATTCATGCCCAGCGGCGACAGGGTGCCGAGCACGATCACCCACACATAGACATAGGCAAAGAGGCCGTATTCATGGGCGCCGATCCAGCGGGCCAGCAGCGCCTGCGACAGCAGGGCCAGCCCGGCGCTGGCGACCCGGATCACAAAGGCGAAGGCCGCGCCGCGCAGCAGACTGCCGTCCGGATGCTCGCTGCTGAACAGCGCCATCAGACGCTCGCCAAGCCCGCCGGACTTGACCCGCCCCGTGATGATTTCGCTTACCATTGATCGCCTGACATCGCCTGCCCTGGAGGAATGAATTCTTGCAGTCTGCCAGCCTAAGCGAATCCCGTTAAAATCCAGTAGGCTGGCAAAAGAATCTTCCTTATGGCTAACAGGGGCTTAAGGCGTGATTGAACCGCAGCGGCTTAGTGAATGCGCGGAACCGCGTCTCCCAGACGCCCATGCACCATGTCCTGCGCCACCAGCGCCACCGCCTGCCAGGTTTCCATCCGCTGTTTGTCGCCGTAACAGGCATGCTCCCCGGCCATGAATCGGGCCATGGCGAAAGCGCTGCGTCCATGGCGCGACACCAGAAGACGGGCCATGCCGTGCAATTCCTGAACACTGACCGGCATATTTTGGTGGGAAGGGCGTTGCTGCGGCATATTTGTGTTTCCTTTTGACCCATATCGAGATTTCAACAGGGGTCATACGCAAGAATCGGGCCGGATCAGCGGCCCGGGAAACACGGCTTTCAACAATGGGTGCGCCGGAACTATTCCTCGCGCAGTTCCTTTTTGGATAATTTGCCGATCATCGTCTTGGGCAGTTCGTCGCGAAACTCGATCTCTTCCGGCATCTCGATTCGCGACAGTTTCGGTTTCAGGAATGCCAGCAGCCCGGTCTTGTCCAGCTCCTCGCCGTCGCGCAATTTGATGAAGGCTTTCGGAGCCTCGCCGCGATAATCGTCGGGGATGCCCACCACCGTCACCTCCTCGACCGCCGGATGTTCGTAAATGGCCTCCTCGATGCGGCGCGGATAGACATTATATCCCGAGCACAGGATCAGGTCCTTGATGCGGTCGACGATGAAGATATAGCCGTCCTCATCCATGGTGCCCACATCGCCGCTGCGGAAAAACCGGCCGATAAAAGCCTCTTCGCTCGCCTCGGGATCCTGCCAATAGCCTTTCATCACCTGCGGGCCGCGGATACAGATCTCGCCCGGCTGGCCCAGAGGCACTTCGGTGTCCGGATTTTCCAGCGAGCGGATCGAGATCAGGGTCTGGGGCACCGGCACACCGATCGAGCCCTCCTTGACCGGCCCGGTCACCGGATTGGCGGTGGCCATCGGCGAGGTCTCGCTGAGCCCGTAGCCCTCCACAAGAGCGCATCCCGACACCGCTTCGAAACCGCGTTTCACCTCCGCCGGCAGCGGCGCGCCCCCCGAAATGCAGAATTTCAGCGATTGCATGTCGAATTTGTGAATCTTGGGATGATGCAGCATGGCGTTATAGATGGTCGGCACCCCCGGCATGGTGGTCGGCTTCACCTTGTGAATCAGCTTCAGGGATTCATCGAGATCGAAGCGCGGCACCAGCACGATCTCGGCCCCCGAGGCAATGCCGAAATTCATCACCGTGGTCATGGCGAACACGTGAAACAGCGGCAGGAACCCCATGATCCGCTCGCTGCCCTCTTCAAGATTGGTCACCCAGGCCCGCACCTGTTCCACATTGATTGACAGATTGGCATGGGTCAGCATCGCCCCTTTCGGCACGCCGGTGGTGCCGCCGGTATATTGCAGCACCGCCACGTCCTCGATGGGATCGATCGCCTCCGGCGGTTGGAACCGGCCGTCATTATCGCACAAATCCTCAAAGCTTGAGACGGCCCCGCCCGCCGCCCGGGAAATATCGGCCAGCATCCGGCCCTTGAACAGGCGGAACAATGCCCCCTTCCACCCCGGCAGCATGGCGGTGAAGGACTGCACGATGACCTTCTCCAGCAGCCGGTGCCGCAGCAGCAATTCGGTTTTCTCGAACAGGATTTTCAGATCGAGGGTGATCAGAATATCCGTCCGGCTGTCCCGAAGCTGATATTCCAGCTCCTCAACCGCATAGAGCGGGTTGAAATTGACGATGATGCCGCCCAGCTTCAGCACCGCGAAATAGGCCACCACGAAGGCCGGGCAATTGGGCATCATCAGCCCGACCCGGTCGCCCTTGCCGATCCCCAGCGCCTGCAGCCCGGCCGCGGCCCGCCCGACCTGATCGGCAATTCCTTCATAACTGGTCTTGCGGCCAAGAAAATCGATGCATGTCTGCTGGCCGAAACGCGCCGCCGCCCGGTCGAACATTTCGCCCAGCGGCCGGCCCTGGAGGACCATGTGCCAGTCGACGCCGGTGGGATATTTCTCAAGCCAGGGATAGGTCGGTTGCATCGCGCCAAACGCCTTCGCATATCGGTGGGTAATCAGTGTCGTTGGCAATGGCGGACTGAAAGGCGGACCGGCCGCTGCAGCCATAGCATAATCCGCCGGCGCCCATTCGCAAAGCGTCGGATTGCCCGCCGCCCAAGCCGGGCGCAAAACCGGAAACGGTGGCGCTTATTTGCCCGCCGTCCTCGGCTTCGATTTGGACTGTTTGACATATTCGGCAAAGGCGCGGGCGCGCGCCTTGCGCACGGTGGGATGGCGCGGATTTAGCTTCAGCGTCGCGTCATAATCATTCACCGCCGCCTGCCACCGCCCCCTTGCCTCATTGGCGCTGGCGCGGCCGAAATAGGCTTCCGGCGAATTGGGCTTGATGGCGATGATGTTGGAAAAATCATCCGAGGCCGCCCGGTAGTCGCCGATTGCCAGGAAGGATTCGGCACGGGCGAAAATCGGCTGGGTCTGGCCGGCCTTCAGGGAAATGGCGGTGGTGAAATCCTTGATCGCCTGCGGGTGCTGGTTCTTGGCCTGCCGGGCGAGGCCCCGATAGTGATAGGCCAGCGCATAGGACGAATCCAGCGCCACCGCCCGGTTGAAATCGCTCAGGGCCTGGTCGTAATTCCTCAGATCGCGATAGAGCCGGCCGCGATTGACATAGGCCACCGGATAGGTCGGCGCCATGGCGATCACCCGGTTGAAGTCGGCCTGAGCCGATTTGGCGTCGCCCTTCTTCATATAGGCAAGGCCGCGATTGCTGATCGCCTGATAGAAATCGGGCTTCAGTTCCAGCGCCGCGTTGAAATCCTTGATCGCATCCTTGTAGCGGCCATATTTGGTATAGGCGACCCCGCGCAGATTAAGCGCGTCCGGGTCGCGCGGATTGGTCTTCACCACCGAGGTCAGAGAATCGATATTGGCTTTCGCGCTGAACCCGCTGGAGGACGTATTGGTCTGACAGCCGCCGAGCGCCAGCGCCGCCGTGATCAGGCATGCCGCCGCAGAATATGTCCAGTTTCTCATCCGCATCTTACTCACTTTGGCCGTCCGCGCCCCCGCGCCTTTTCGGCTTCGCCGCTATCCCGGAATCGAAGCTGAGCCGCAGGCAGTTTAGGTATTGTTATCCGCCTTTTCCACCGCAAATGGTTAACATTATGTTCGTCGGTGCATTTAACACAAAAAGCCGCAATAAATTTGCGGCTTTTCAGCTTTTTCAGCAATCTGCGGCGAGTTTTGGCCGGATGATCAGCGCCGGCCCGGCAGCACGCCCTCGCGCTGCATTTTCTTGCGCGCCAGCTTGCGGGAACGGCGAATGGCTTCGGCCTTTTCCCGGGCGCGCTTTTCGGACGGCTTCTCATAATGAGAGCGCAGCTTCATTTCGCGGAAAATACCTTCCCGCTGCATCTTCTTCTTGAGTGCCCTGAGGGCCTGATCGACATTGTTGTCGCGAACGATAACTTGCACTGGTTTTCCGTTTCGTTTCAGATCGGCCCCGTCGGACCGCGATAAGCACAATATACACCCTCCCCGCGCTGCGAGGAGCGAGAGGTTGAGCGCTATGTATCAAACCCCGCTCATCATGTCCAGACTTAGTCCGCGCAAAATCGTGCGGAAAAGCGGGCGATAGCGGCAATTTTCAGTATCCGGACCGATTGTCAATCGCCTGCGTCCGGGGTCATCGGGGTCAGGCGGGTCACATGGCCCATTTTCCGCCCCGCCCGCACTTCCGGCTTGCCGTAAAGATGCACCGCGGTCAGCGGCTCGGCGGCCCATTTGCCCCAACTCTCCACATCCTCACCGATGAGATTGGTCATCACCGCATCCGAATGGCGGCACGGATCGCGCAGGGGCCAGCCGGCCACCGCGCGGATATGCTGTTCGAACTGGCTCGCCGGCGCCCCGTCCAGCGTCCAATGGCCGGAATTATGCACCCGCGGCGCGATTTCATTGACCAAAAGCCTCGCCCCGCCGTCACAGACGAAAAATTCCACCCCGATCACCCCGGCATAGTCGAGCGCTTCGGTGATGGTGCGGCAAATTTCAACGGCGCGCCGCTCCAGCTCGGCCGGAATATCCGCCGGCACGAATGTCTGGTCCAGAATGTGATTGCGATGGATGTTGCGCCCCGGCGCATAGGCGGCGAAATCGCCGCTGCGGCAGCGCGCGGCGATCACCGAGATTTCAAAATCAAAATCGATCACTTGCTCCAGAATGGCCGGTGCGCCCCGCAGCGATTCCAGCGCCGGCCCGGCCTCATCCCTGTGCCCGATGCGCGCCTGACCCTTGCCGTCATAACCGAAACGCCGGGTTTTCAGGATCGCCGGCGCGCCGATCTCGCCGAGCGCCCGCTCCAGATCCGCCGCATCATTAACCTCTGCGAACGGCGCCACCTCAATGCCCAGATCTGAGAAAAAGCGTTTTTCGGCCAGCCGGTCCTGGGCGGTTTCCAGCGCCCGCCGCCCGGGCAGCACCGGCACCAGGGCTTCCAGCACCTCCACCGTGGCAGCCGGAACATTCTCGAACTCATAGGTCACCACATCAACCTGCTCCGCAAAACGGGTCAGGGCGGCCTCATCCTCATAAGGCGCGATCATGTGTTGATCGGCGAGCGCGAAAGCCGGGCTGTCCGGCTCCGGGCAATAGACATGGCAGGCAAAGCCAAGATCAGCCGCCGCCATAGCCAGGAAGCGGCCGAGCTGGCCGCCGCCCAATACGCCGATCACCGAGCCGGGCGCCAGCATGGACGGCTTAACCGTCATCATCCACCGGCGCGTCTGCCACGGCCTGGGTCTGCTGCGCCCGCCAGGCATCGAGCCTCTCGGCCAGCGCCTCGTCATGCAGCGCCAGCACCGCCGCCGCCAGCAGGCCGGCATTCACCGCCCCGGCCCGCCCGATGGCCAGGGTGCCCACCGGTACGCCGGCCGGCATCTGCGCGATGGAATAGAGGCTGTCGAGCCCCGACAAAGCGCGGCTCTGCACCGGCACCCCGAACACCGGCAGCGGCGTCATCGCCGCCGTCATGCCCGGCAGATGCGCCGCCCCACCCGCGCCGGCGATAATCACCTTAAGCCCGCGCGATTTGGCCTCGGCGGCAAACTCATACAGGCGCTGCGGGGTCCGGTGCGCCGAAACGATCCGGGTTTCGAACCCGACCCCCAGCGCCTCCAACACCTCAGCGGCATGGCGCATGGTCTCCCAGTCCGACTGGCTTCCCATGATAATGCTGACATCTGCGGGGGCTGGCATGAGCGGCAATTCCTGATAATGAAAATAATCGGCCTGACCGCCTGCCCACGCCGCTCAGGACCCGGGCAAGGCGCATAACCGATGCGAATTCAAGACTTGAGATCGGCCTGTGGGCCCGATCAGGCTATGATATCCGGCGTCAGTTGCTCTTCAAGCTGCTGGATCAAGTCCTTGAGGTGAAGTTTCTGCTTTTTCAGACGCTGCAACGCCAACGGGTCCGGATGCGGGGTTTCATCCAGGGCATTGATCGCCTCGTCCAGATCGCGATGTTCCTGGGTCAGAATAACCAGTTTTTCGCGCAGCTCTCGTTCTTCACTGATCTCCATAAGTCCTTTACCTTTTCTTGGCGGCGTGTCCGGGCAACACGCCGATTATGCAACACCGGTTCCTGTCCGCTCGTCCAAAATCCATGATGCGGAATATGTCAATGTGCGAATATGATTCGGAAACGGCATGTTTTAAGAGTTTCTCACCCATTTTGACAGTCTATTCTGCCGCAAAACCGCCACAAATCTCAAGCGGTCAATTTGGCGCATATTTTTCCCTTTCGGCCCGCCGGCGCCCTTGGCGGCGCCGCGGCCGGCCCCATCCCTATCTCTTCAGCAGAAACACCGCCTGCTCCCCCAGCAGATTGGCCAGCCGCTTATGGGACATCTTGATCGGCTCGCCATTATTTTTCATCGCCAGCGCCCGCTCGACGCTGACCTTCATCTCATCGCACAGATCGACGAAATCGCGAATGGTGCAGAAATGGATATTCGGCGTGTCATACCAGGTGTAGGGCAGGCTTTCATTCACCGGCATACGCCCGTTGAAGAACAGGCTGCCGCGCACCCGCCAATGGCCGAAATTGGGGAACGACACCACCGCATGGCGCCCCACGCGCAGCATTTCGCGCAGCACCGTCCTCGGATTATGGGTGGCCTGGATGGTCTGGCTCAGAATGACGTAATCATAGGCGTCGGCCGGATAATCCACCAGGTCCCGGTCCGCATCGCCCTGGATCACCGACAGCCCCCGCGCCACGCAGATATTGACCTTTTTCTGCGACAGCTCGATGCCGCGCCCCTTCACCTGCCGCTGGGTGCTCAGCATTTCCAGCAAGGTGCCGTCATTGCAGCCCACATCGAGCACTTTCGAGCCCGGTTCCACCATGTCGGCAATCAGCAGATGATCGAGGCGCTGATGATCCGATTCGCGGATTTTAGCCATGGTTTCAATCATTGATCCGTCTCCTTGGCCGTCAGGCCGCGCTCGCGCGCCGCCGAGGACAAAAACCCGGCTATGGCCGAGAAAAACTCCGGCTCGTCGAGCAGAAAGGCGTCATGGCCCTTGTCGGTCTCGATCTCGACGAAGCTGACATTGGCGGCGCAGGCATTGAGCGCATGCACGATCTGGCGGCTTTCCTCGGTCGGAAACAGCCAGTCACTGGTGAAGGACACGATGCAGAACCTGACATGGGTGCCGCAAAACGCCTTGTGCAATTGCCCGCCCGCATCCCCCGCCAGGTCGAAATAATCCATGGCGCGGGTCACATAGAGATAGGAATTGGCGTCGAACCGGTCCACGAACACCATGCCCTGATGGCGAAGATAGGATTCGACCTGGAAATCGGCGTCGAACCCGAAGGTGATGCGCTCCCGGTCCTGCAGATTGCGTCCGAATTTGCGTTGCAGCGCCTCTTCGGACAGATAGGTGATATGCGCCGCCATCCGCGCCACCGCCAGGCCCTTGCCCGGGCGCCGGTCCTGGCTCAGATAATCGCCCCCGCACCATTCCGGATCCGCCATGATCGCCTGCCGGCCAACCTCGTGAAAGGCGATATTCTGCGATGAATGCCGCGCCGCCGTGGCAATCGGCGCGGCGGAAAACACCCGCTCGGGATAGAGGCTGGCCCATTGCAGCACCAGCATGCCGCCCATCGAGCCGCCGATCACGCTGAACAGATCGCCGATGCCGAGCCGGTCCAGCAGCCGCGCCTGGGCATTGACCATGTCCTTGATGGTGATTACCGGAAAGGCGGTGCCATAGGGCTTGCCGGTGCCCGGATCGATGCTGGCCGGACCGGTCGAGCCGAGGCAACTGCCGATCACATTGGGGCAGATGACGAAAAACCGATTCGTATCGATCGGCTTGCCCGGTCCGATCATCCGCGACCACCAGCCCGGCTTGCCGGACACCGGATGGGTGCCGGCGGCGAACTGGTCCCCGGTCAGGGCATGGCAGATCAGGACCACATTGGAACGGTCCCGATTCATTTCCCCATAGGTTTCATAGGCAATGTCATAGGGCGCGAGGATCTCGCCGCCATCCAGTTGCAGCGGCTCGTCAATGGAAAAATGCGCCACCTGCCCGATCTGATCCGTCATCGCAACATCCAACTCATGGGGCAGCCGGCGCTGACGCCAAAGCTGCCTGCTTCATCATGATCGCTAATGCCGGAGAGTTTCCATCGCGGCCTTTTAGCGAGTTCTTTAACGTGGCTGCAAGCCGACCGGCCAAATCACCACGGGGCACAGTTAACCGCAAACCGGACCAAAACGTCAATCTTTTCTTTGATTTGAATCGCAATATCCCTATTGGACACGGGCCGGCCATGCTCTAAAACGTAGCCAGCTCCGGCCACCACATCTGTCCAGGACCCCGCCATGACCGAACCCAAAAACAAGCTGCAACAGCTCAGAAAGGCGATCGATGATATCGACGACCGCCTTCATGACCTGCTGATGGCGCGGGCGGATCTGGCCGGGCAGGTTCGGGCCGCCAAGCTTGATGCCAGCGCCGATGAGGGCGGCGACATGGGCAGCGCCTATCGCCCGGCCCGCGAGGCCGATATGCTGCGGCGTCTGAAATCCCGCCACCGGGGCGCCCTGCCATTCGAATCGGTCGCCCGCATCTGGCGCGAAATCATCGCCTCATTGACCCAGTTACAGGCCCCTTACGGGCTTTATATCTGCGGCGGCGCCGATCTGATGGCTTTTCACGATATCGGCCGTTTCTATTATGGCGCCTCGGCCCGCATCGAGGTGATGGCCGACGCCGACGCGGTGGTGGCCGCCGCCGCCGGCGACCCGCTCGGCCTCGGCCTGGTGCCTTTTCCCGGGCCCGGGGTTGAGCCCTGGTGGCTGCGGGTAATGCCCCGGCTCGATCGCGGCCTTGCCATCATCGCCGGCCTGCCGTTTTTCCGCAGCCTGCCGGCCAACCGGCACAACCCGTCCATTCTGGTGCTGTCCCATGCCCCCTTCGAGCCCTCGGGCGACGATACCAGCCTTCTGGTGGCCGAATGCGCGGCCGGGCTGGACGAAGCTGAATTCATGGCCCTGCTGGACGCCGAAGCCGGCGGCTCGGCGCTGCTCGACCGGCGCCCCGGCGAGGGGGCCGAGCCGACAACAGAATTGCGCCTGGTCCGCCTCAGCGGCTATATCCCGGACAGTCAGGACATGCTGGACAGGCTGAACAGCCGGGCGCCGGGCCAGATCAAAGCTTTAACTTTACTTGGCGGCTACGCCAATCCGATCCGCGAGGAATAATTTCATGACCGATTCAATCTCATACCCCCAGCCCGGCGCCGGCATTCTGACCATCAACCCTTATGTGGGCGGCAAGAGCGGCGATCCGGATCAGGGCAAGGTGTTCAAGCTGTCGTCCAACGAGACCCCGCTGGGGCCAAGCCCCGCCGCCCGTCAGGCCTTCATCGAGGCCGCCGCCTCGCTGGAGCTTTACCCCGATGGCGGCGCCTACCGGCTGCGCGAGGCCATTGCCCGGCGTTACGGCCTCAATATGGACCGCATCGTCTGCGGCGCCGGCTCCGATGAGATCCTGTCCCTGCTGGCCCAGGCCTATATCTCCCCCGGAGACGAGGCCATCTATAGCGAGCACGGGTTTCTGATGTACAAGATCGCCATTCTCAGCAATGGCGGCGTGCCGGTGGTGGCGCCCGAAACCGACGCCACCGCCAATGTGGACGCCATTCTGGAGCGGGTCGGCCCGCACACCAAAATCGTGTTTCTGGCCAATCCCAACAACCCGACCGGTACCTATCTTGCCCATGACGAGGTGCGCCGGCTGCATGAGGGCCTGCCGCCCACCACCCTGCTGGTGCTCGATGCCGCCTATGCCGAATATGTGCGCCGTAATGATTACGAGGCCGGTATCGAGATGGTGGCCAATGCGGATAATGTGGTGATGACCCGCACCTTCTCCAAAATTCACGGCCTCGCCGCCCTGCGGCTTGGCTGGGCCTATTGCCCGGAAAATATCGCCGCTGTGCTGAACCGGGTGCGCGGGCCTTTCAATGTCTCGGCCCCGGCGATTGCCGCCGGCGCCGCCGCCATTACCGACACCGCCTTTGCCGAGCAGGCTGCCGATTTCAACGATCACTGGCTGGCACGGCTTACCAAAGGGCTGCAGGCGCTCGGGCTCGAGGTCACCCCCAGCGTCGGCAATTTCCTGCTGATTCATTTCCCCGATGCGGACGGCAAGCGGGCGCCCGAAGCTGAAGCCTTCCTCACCTCTCGCGGGCTTATCCTGCGCCGGGTCGACAATTACGGCTTTCCCAATGCCCTGCGCATGAGCGTTGGCACCGAGGAAGCCAACCGCAAGCTTCTGGCGGCGCTGGAACAGTTTCTGGGTGTAGGCGCATGAGCGAGGTTCATTTTTCGAAAGTCGCCCTGATCGGCCTCGGCCTGATGGCCTCCTCGCTGAGCCTGGCCATGCGCCGCGCCGGCCTGGCGGGCAGCATTTCCGGCCATGCCGCCACCAAGGCCACCCGGGACAAGGCCCTGGAGCTTGGCCTTGTCGACGAGGTGCATGACAGCGCCGCCGCCGCGGTTGTTGGAGCGGATCTGGTGGTGCTTTGCGTGCCCATCGGGGCCAATGCCGCCATCGCCGAACAGATCGCCCCCCATCTCGAGCCAGGCGCCATCCTCACCGATGTGGGCTCGGTCAAGGCGGCGGTGGTGCGCGATGTGGCCCCGCATGTGCCGGAGGGGGTGCATTTCATCCCGTCTCATCCCATCGCCGGCTCCGAGCGCTCCGGCCCCGAGGCCGGCTTTGCCGAGCTGTTTGACGGGCGCTGGTGCATTATGACCCCGCTCGAGGGCACCGACCCGGAGGCGCTGGAGAAATTGCATCGCTTCTGGCAGGCCTGCGGCAGCTCCATCGACATCATGACCCCCAGCCATCACGATCTCACTCTGGCGATCACCTCGCATCTGCCGCATATCATCGCTTACAATATTGTCGGCACCGCCGCCGATCTGGAAATGGTCACCCGCTCCGAGGTGATCAAATATTCAGCCGGCGGTTTTCGCGATTTCACGCGCCTCGCCGCCTCGGACCCCACCATGTGGCGTGATATCTTCCTCAACAATAAAGAAGCGGTGCTGGAAATGCTGGGCCGCTTTTCCGAGGACCTGACCGCGCTGCAGCGGGCGATCCGCTGGCAGGATGGCGAGACTTTGTTCAAGATGTTTTCGCGGACCCGCAAAATCCGGCACAGCATCATCGATGCCGGCCAGGATACGGATATTCCCGATTTCGGGCGCCCCCATGGCGCCGGAGACAAATAGCTCCGGTGGTTATCGGATACGCGGCCGCTTGATCTGCTTTGGGCTGACCCGGTTGCATTTGGCGCCGGTCTTCTCCAGCCATTTGCATGCCGAGGCCTGCTCGCGCTGGGTCAACCCGGCCAGAATCACCGCATGCGCCTTGCGCCCCGAAGTGCGCACCACCGCCGCCTGGGCGCCGGTGACCGCGCCGCGGAAATTGGACAGGCCGTAATTGAGCATGCGCTTGGCGGTTTTGCGGCTTTTATAGGCCCCGATCATGATGCCCCAGCCTTTCAGCTTTTTGGCCGGGGTGATGGTCGCCACCTGCTGTTTTTCGCACACGGTCTGGCGCAGATTGGGCGGGCGGCTATTGCGCCCGGCATTGCGCAATTCTCTCAGATGGGTTTTGACAAGCATGGCTTTCAGCGGCCGGGCGAAGCTCCTTTTCAGAAGATAGGCCGATTCGTCGAACCGGAACCGGCCCGTGGGCGCCCCCAGCACCACCGAGACCAGCCGCCGTCCGCCGCGCTTGGCGGTCGCCACCAGGTTAAAACCCGAGGCGCAGACAAAACCGGTTTTCAGCCCGTCAAGGCCGCGAAACTTGCCAAGCAGCCGATTGCGGTTCGACAGTTTCACCTTGCCCCATTTGACATAGCGCTCGGAGAAAATGCGCGAGCCTTTGGGGAATTTGCGCAATATGGCCTGGGCCAGCAGCCCCAGATCCCGCGCGGTGGTGACCTGGCGCGGATCGTGCAGGCCATGGCTATTGACGAAATGGGTCCGGGTCATGCCGAGATCGCGGGCGGTGCGGTTCATTTTTTCGGCGAATTTGGCCTCGCTGCCCGACACCGCCTCGGCCAGCACCACCGCCATGTCATTGGTGGAGCGGATCATCACCGCCCGCAGCGCCTGCATCACTGTGATGGTGCGGCCGGCCGGCACCCCCAGCTTGCTCGGCGGTTTGGAGGCGGCGAATTTGGATACGGTCAATACCTGATTTGGTTTCAGGCGCTTGGCCGCCAGTTCCTGCAGCACGATATAGGCGGTCATGATCTTGGTCAGTGAGGCCGGATGCCACACCGCCCCCGCCTGCTCGGCATAGAGCACCTTGCCGCTCGCCGCATCGAACACCAGGCTCGGATTGGCCAGGGCCGGCCGGGCGGCAAACGCCAGCAGGGCCAGCACCGGCAGCATGACACGATATCGCAATGTTCGACCTGTTGAGCCCATGGGATCAGCCCCGTCCTGCCTTCATTATTGTTTACGCAGCACAACTTGCCGCCTGTGGGGTTTTAGCGCGCCGGAGCCGCCGCGCCAAGGGGCAGCTTTTTCATTTCTCGTATCCCGGCCCCTGGACTATGATCCCCCGGGCGGCCATTTCCGCGCCGCTTGCCCCTGAATTCAACCAGCAAGACATGGGTTTTTGCCATGACCAGACCTCCCCCACCGCTGCCGGTCATCCTGCTCACCGGCTTTCTGGGCAGCGGCAAGACCACCCTGCTCAACTATCTGCTCGGCCACGAGGCCATGGCCGACACCGCCGTCATCATCAATGAATTCGGCGAGATCGGCCTTGATCATCTGTTTGTCGAGGCGGTCGAGGACGGCATCATCGAAATGGCCAGCGGCTGTCTGTGCTGCACCATCAGGGGCGATCTGGTCAATACGCTCGAGGATCTGCTGCGCCGGCTCGACAATCGGCGCGGGCCGCCCTTCAGCCGGGTACTGATCGAAAGCACCGGCCTGGCTGATCCCGCGCCCATTTTGCACACCATCATGTCGCATCCCTATCTGGTGATGCGCTACCGGCTCGGCGCTGTCATCACCTGTGTCGACAGCGTCAATGGCATGCAAACGCTGGACGCCCATCAAGAAGCGGTCAAACAGGCCGCCATGGCCGACCGGCTGGTGCTGACCAAGACCGACCTGCCCGAGGCCGAGGCCGGCCTGCCCGCCCTGAAGGCCCGCCTCAGCTCCCTCAACCCGGCCGCGCCGCAGATCGACATGCACAGCGCGCCGGCCACGCCGGATGAATTGCTGGAAGCCGGGCTTTATAATCCGAAGAGCAAGATTCCCGATGTGGCCGCCTGGCTGGGCCAGGAGGCCTATGCCGAGCGCGACCGCCACGGCCACGATCACGGCCATCATCATGATCCCAACCGCCATGACGACCATATCAGGGCCTTTTGCATCACCCATGACGAGCCGGTGGCCGAAAGCGCCCTGCAGGTGTTCCTGCAATTGCTGCAATCGCAATATGGCGAGCAATTGCTGCGCATGAAGGGAATTGTCGCCCTGCGCGAGGCGCCCGAAACCCCCTATGTGCTGCACGCGGTCCAGAACATCATGCACCCGCCCGCCTGCCTTGCGGCCTGGCCAGACCAGGACCATCGCTGCCGGCTGGTGTTCATCATGCGCGATGTGGACGAGGACTTTATCCGCAAACTGTTCTTCGGCTGCATCGCCCCGCTCAGCGCCGAGGATTCGGCGCTGCTGGCCGAGGCGGACAATCCGCTCGCTTTGGGGCCGGGCCGCGGCCTGCTCAATGATCTGTAATCAGGCGGGAAAACTCAGCCCTTTGAGGATTCCAGATTCTCCGGCACATCCCAGGGGATGCCCTCATGGCCGCCGCTGGTGCGCTCATCATGGCTTGGCTGCGTGCCGAGAATCCGGCGTGTGCGCGCATGCCAGCTTGAATTGACCGTATAAAGCCCGCTCTGGCTGCCCTCCTCGGCGAATTGCAGCACCGCTCTGGCGTGGCGTTTGCGATTGGCCACATATTCCAGCATCACATGATGGCAGGGCCCGTTCTTGCGCGGGCGCATGTCCTGGATGCCATTATGCAGATTATCGGCCACTTCCGCCTGCAGCAGCACCCAGTCGAGCAGCTCCATCTCGCCCAGATCGCGGATATGCGCCGCCGCCGCCCGCCATTGATCGGAGCGCAGCCGGTGGCGGGAGACGTCGAAACCATGCCCATGCACGAATTTATGAATGCTGCGCCATTTCTCGAATTGCAGCGTCATACGCTCAAGATAAGCCGAATCATCCCCCTCCAATTGCTGTTCACGGCTGATCAGGTCGTGAATTTCATCGATCTGAATAAGGTCGGATCGGGAGCGGCGCGGTTTCATAGCGGTTTTCACCAGGTCATTGCGATATTGAGTGATATATAATCATTCTAATTTAGCATGAGAAGGCTTGGCTGCAAATCCGCCCTGAGGCATAAAAGGATCCGCGAGCGAATCTGATATCAATCACCATGATCTAAGGTGAACCCATGCCTTTTATGGCCAAAAGCGATCTTGTCAGCGTCACCACCAATGCCGGCCAATATCTCGAGATCACCGATGTGATTTCCGGCTGGCTCTCCCGGCAGAATGTCGGGGATGGGCTGCTCAGCCTGTTCATCCGCCATACCTCCGCCTCACTGGCGGTGCAGGAAAACGCCGATCCTGATGTGATGCACGATCTCAGCGGCGCTCTCGACCGGCTGGCGCCGCAAGGCCCCCATTACCGCCATTGCAATGAGGGCGCCGACGACATGCCGGCCCATATCAAATCGGTGATCACCCCGGTCAGCCTGTCGATCCCGGTGAAGGACGGCCGGCTTATGCTCGGCACCTGGCAGGGAATTTTTGTGCTCGAGCACCGCTCACGCGCCCATCGGCGCGAGATCGCCCTCAATCTCACCGGCGAAAGCCGCGCCTGAAACAAGCGACCGGCCGGTCGGGCCTGACCGAAATACCGGCGGCCATACCCGGTCTGGCTCAGTCCGACCCCTTGGTCACCGGAAGGCCCGAGCGCTCCCAGGCCATCATGCCGCCCTGAAGCTGATTCGGCTGCTCGTAACCGGCCATTTCCAGCAGCCGCACCGCCAGAATGCTGCGATGCGCGCTGCGGCAGATCGCATAGACCGGCTTGGACTTGTCGAAGGGCAGGGCGCCGATATTACCGTTCAGCGCCCCGATCGGCAGATGCAGGCTGTTGCGGATATGCCCCTGCTCATATTCGGGCATGGTGCGCACATCCAGAATCTGAGGCCGGCTGCGGCTGCGCTTGTTGACAAGCCGCGCCAGCTCGTCCGGCGTCACCTCGGGCACCGATCCGATCGGCAACCACCAGAACATTTTCAGCATCAGGCCCTTCATCAGCACCTCTCCATATCTTCGCTTTGCGCCAGCCACGACATGCCGGATTTACGCCCCAATATCAACCTCGATATGCAGGCATTTCCGGCCCACGGCTCACGCCCTTGCCCGGCCACCCGAAATGCCGCCACTTTCCCGCCGCCAGGCGGGCAAAAAAAACCCGCAGTGAAAACACTGCGGGATTGAGTTGGTTCCCCTTGGGCAAAATTGCACCGAGGGTCACGGGAGGCATCTCATAAAACTCACAAACCTGGTGGCTCCAGATCCCTTCGCCCGTCCTGCTGGCATGGGATGAAGCCACAAAAATTCTCATCTCCATCAGTGACGGAATACATATTAGTATATTCGCATATTATAATATGTCAAGCTCTAATCTGCGATTTGATATAGTATCTCGGCCCATCGCTTGGCATGATGAAAATGATTCGATCAGATGGAGGGCTGAAACCCCTATGGCGGGATATTCAATGAGCGTATTATCTCTGGCCGCCGCCAAGGCGCTGGAGATTGCGCGAATCCGCCTCAACCTGACCGCCCGGCTTCCCGGGCTGCGTGAAAGCCGCACCCCGGACGGGCTGTTGCTGACCCCCCATGATCTGCGCACCGGAGATCCCACCATTGCCGGCGATCTCTATCGTGGCACATTTTCGCTCGGCGGCAAGCGCCTGGATATCGGCGCCCATTCCCCGTTCAATGTGCGCGCGCCCAGCCCCGAATGGCAGGACGAACTGGAAGGTTTTTCCTGGTTGCGCCATCTCAGCAGCGCCGATAACGAGATTTCCAGGCTGCACGCCCGGGCGCTGGTGGCCGACTGGATCGAAAGCCGGGGCGCCCGGGCGCACCGGATGTGCCCGCTCCGCACCAAGGCCCGGCGCCTGATCTCCTGGATCAGCCATGCGCCCGTGTTTCTGGATAATGCCGAGCCGGTATTCTACCAGAGCGCAATGCGCAGTTTCGGCCAGCAGATCCACAGCCTGACCCGCAGCCTCGCCATGACCGGCGACGGCGAATCGCGTCTGATGGCGGCCATCTCGCTCTGCTTCGCCGCTTTGTGTCTCAGCGGTCAGGAGCGCCTGTTCGGCAAGGCCGTCAAACTGCTCGAAAAGGAAATCGAATGGCAGATTCTGCCCGATGGCGGCCATGTCAGCCGCCATCCCGGGGTGATTCTGTCCCTGCTGCTGGATTTGCTGCCCCTGCAGCGCACCTTCACCGCCCGCGACATGGCCGCGCCCGAGTCCCTGCACCGGGCCATCGACCGCATGATGCCGATGATCCGGTTTTTCCGTCATGGCGACGGCTCCTTCGCCCTGTTCAACGGCATGGGCCTCACCAATCCGGGCGAGGCGGCGGCGGTGCTGGCGCTCGACGATGTGCGCGGCCAGCCGATTCAGAACGCCCAGCATTCGGGCTATCAGCGCCTCGAAGGCGGCCGGACCGTGCTGATCCAGGATACCGGCATGCCGCCGCCATTGCCGCAATCGGGCCGGGCCCATGCCGGCTGCCTGTCTTTTGAACTGAGCTCCGGCCTGCAGCGCATCTTCGTCAATTGCGGCGCCCCCACCGCTTTGGGCGAAAACTGGCGCCGCGCCGCGCGGGCCACCGCCGCCCATTCCACCGCCGCCATCGGCGATTCCTCCTCGGCCCGGTTTCTCGGCGGCCGCATGGCGGATTTCCTGGGGCCACTGCTGGTCTCGGGCCCGCATCAGGTGCATGTGGCGCGCGAGGAGTTCGGCAGCGAAACCGTGGTCGAGGCCAGCCATGACGGCTATGTCAAGACCCACGGCATCATCCATGTGCGCCGCCTCAGCCTCAGCCGCGCCGGCGGCAAGCTCGAAGGGGAGGACCGGCTGACCCGCAGCACCGGCGCCCAGCCCTTCAGCATGCGAAAAAAACAGCAGGCGGCGGTGCGGTTTCACCTGCATCCCGGCGTGAGCGCCGAGCCTTCCCGGGACGGCAAGGCGATCAATCTCACCCTCGCCAACCGGGAGCGCTGGCAGTTCGCCGCTGTCGGCGGCGCCGCCCGGCTGGAGGACAGCGTGTTTCTGGCCGGCCCGCAGGGCAAGGCGCCGTCCCGCCAGATCGTGATTCAACTGGAGTTTGATACCGAAGTCATGCTGAAATGGTCCATGCAGCGAATCATGGCCGGCCATGCGGAGATTGCGCGGGCCGGTGAACCTGCCGCCCATGACGAACGCCTTGAAAAGGACATGTCGTCGTGATTCGATCCGGTCGTTTTCGCGCCGTTAGATTAGGAGAGAGAAATGGAATCCGGTATTTTTGTCATCGTCGTGCTGGTGCTAGCGGTGCTGTTGATCCTGATGGGCATCAAGACCGTGCCCCAGGGCTATAATTACACCGTGCAGCGCTTCGGGCGCTACACCAAGACCCTCAGCCCCGGCCTGAACATCATCATTCCGTTTCTCGACCGCATCGGATCGAAGATGAACATGATGGAACAGGTGATGGAAGTGGACAGCCAGGAGGTCATCACCCGCGACAACGCCATGGTCACCGTCGACGGCGTCGCCTTCTATCAGATTCTCGATGCCGCCAAAGCCACCTATGAGGTCAACCAGCTCACCCTGGCCATGCACAATCTGACCATGACCAATATCCGTACCGTGATGGGCAGCATGGACCTTGACGAGCTGCTCTCGCAGCGCGACGAGATCAACATGAAACTGCTGACCGTGGTCGATGCCGCCGTGCATCCCTGGGGCATCAAGATCACCCGCATCGAAATCAAGGATATCGCCCCGCCGCGGGATCTGGTCGACGCCATGGCGCGGCAGATGAAGGCCGAACGTGAGAAACGCGCCTCGATCCTCGAGGCCGAGGGCAAGCGCCAGGCCGAGATTCTGGAGGCCGAGGGCCTGAAACAGGCCAAGATCCTGGCCGCCGAGGCCCGTGAGCGCGAAGGCCAGGCCGAAGCCAACGCCACCCGCATGGTGTCCGAAGCCATCGCCGACGGCAATGTCCAGGCGATCAACTATTTCGTCGCCGAGAAATATATGGGAGTGCTGAAGGAACTGGCCGGCTCGCGTAACCAGAAGATCCTCATGCTGCCCGTGGAGGCCAGCTCGGTGATCGGCGCCATTGGCGGCATTTCCGAAATCGCCAGGGAAGCATTCGGCACCAAGGGCAAAAGCGGCTCCGCCACCGGTTCCGTGCCGGAAACCAAGACCTGAACCAGCCGGTTTGCATTAAAGGACGTGAGAGCATGGACGCGATTTTGAACATTCTTGGAACCTGGACCTGGTGGATTGTGGCCGGCATCATGTTCGTGGCCGAACTGATCGCCCCGGCATTCATCTTTCTGTGGTTCGGCGTCGCGGCGATTCTGACCGCGGTGCTGCATATGTTCATCGATATGAACTGGCAGTGGCAATTGTCGGTGTTTGCCGTGTTTTCGGTGCTGCTGCTGATCCTGTCGCGATTCATTGTCAGCAATCGCCAGGTCGAGAGCGACCAGCCCTTGCTGAACCGCCGTCATGAGGCGTTGATCGGGCGCGAATTCGTACTCGACACGCCGATTGTCAACGGACGCGGCCGGGTGCGGGTGGCCGACAGCGTCTGGCAGGTCGAGGGGGCCGATCTTGCCGCCGGCGAGAAGGTCCGGGTCACCGGCGCCAAGGGCTCGTTATTGGTGGTCGAGCCGGTTTCCGGCGCCTGATTCGCCCATGCGATCGGGCAGGCACGCGGCACCCATGCGGCGGCGCTCAATAAGAAAAGCTATGGAAGGTCTGGTCGTCCTGCCGGATTATTCTGTGCAGGTGATACAGGCTGAGGCCGAACACGATCATCGCCGTCAATTGGTGCATCAGCCCGAGAAATAGCGGCACCGCCGTCACCAGGGTCCAGATTCCGATGCCGATCTGCACGAAGATGCCGCCGGCCAGCAGATAGAGACTGCGCTCGGCCAGTCCGCGCCGGACCGCCAGGCCCAGATGCACCAGCACCGCCGCCGCGATCACATAGGCCATCATGCGGTGATTGAACTGCACCGTCAGAATATCCTCGAACACGCTCAGCCATGGCGGACGATAGACATAAAGCCCGTCGGGGAAAAGCGCGCCGTTCATCAGCGGCCAGCTATTATAGGTCCAGCCCGCCTTCAGCCCGGCCACCAGCCCGCCCAGGCAGATCTGCACGAAGATCAGTCCGCTCAGCAGCGCCGCCATGATGCGGCCCATGGTCGGCGGTCCGGTCACGATGTCATCCGCCTTGTCCTGCTCCAGCGCCAGCCACAGCACTGTGCCGAAGATCAGCACCGCCAGGCCCAGATGCGCCGCCAGCCGGTACTGGCTGACATCGACCCGCACACTGAGCCCGCTCATCACCATGAACCAGCCGAGCCCCCCCTGCGCCGCCCCCAGCGCCAGCACGATCAGCAACCGGTTGCGCAGGGCAGGGCCGATCCAGCCCCTGAGCCAGAAAAACAGCAGCGGCAGCGCGAACACCAGGCCGATTATCCGGCCGAGAAACCGGTGTCCCCATTCCCACCAGTAAATCCGCTTGAACTGCTCAAGGCTCATGCCCTTGTTGATCTTGAGATATTCCGGGGTCTTCTGATATTTGCCGAATTCCTCGGCCCAGCCTTCGGCGCTCAGCGGCGGCACGATGCCGGTGACCGGTTTCCATTCGGTGATCGACAGACCCGAATCGGTCAGCCGTGTGGCGCCGCCCACCACCACCATGACCATGATCAGGGCCGCCACCGCCAATAGCCAGATCCGCACCGTCGGATGACGGAGCTGGGCATTCTCTTGCACCATATCGGACATGCCGCTTTCACTCATTATTGACCCCACACCCACTGGTACAAGAGTCAGACCGCCGCGTCAAAGAAAGCGGGCGGCCTCAATCAGATCTTCTTCGGTATTGATGTTGAAAAAGGGATCGCGGCCGGGATCGCTAAAATCCACCTCGGCCCAATCCTGCCCGCGGATGAACCGGCCGGCGCCGCGCACGCCGCCCTCCTCCACCGCCTGTTTCAGCGTATCGTGCAGGCTGAGCGGCCACAGGGCGAAAACCGGATGCAGCCGCCCGTTCGAGGCGGCGCAGGCCATGCCGGCGCCGGCGGCGGAAAGGCCGGCCCACATGCGCGCGCCGTAATCATGCGGAAATAGCGGGCTGTCGACCGCCGCCGTGAGCAACCACTTGATCTCCCGCCGCTGCCGGCGCACATGCGCCATCACCGCCAGCACCCCGGCCAGCGGGCCGCAATCGGCCTCTGTGTCGGGTATCACCGCATAGCCATAGGCGCCGAGCCTGTCCTGCTGCTGGTTGGCGCTGATCACCAGATCGGCGGTCTGCGGGCCGAGCCGCGAGATCACATGTGAAATCAGTGGCTTGCCGGCAAGCTCCACAAAAGCCTTGTGCCGCCCGCCCATGCGCCGGCCCTGGCCTCCCGCCAGCACCACGCCCATGACCGATTCTGTTTCCATGCGCTTATCCCCATTGCCGAGCATCGCATCTGTGATCGCACAGGTCACCGGCCAAGGGCAATCCGATAGTCACGAAGCTGTAACCGAAGCTGAAATTGCTCTATTGTGCCGGTCATGGCCAAGGACCTCTCACATCTCCCGGGCACCGGCGGCGGGCAGCCCCCGCAAGGCGCCGGTCATCATCAGCCGCCGCCGATCACCAGATACCACAGCGATGGCCGCCCGGCGAGCGACCGCAATGTGATTCTGCCCCTCGAGGTGCGGCAGGTCGACCTGATATTGAACCGCACCCATCTGATTCATGAGCTGGATTTTCGCGTCGAGGCCGGGCGGCGCACGGTGATTCTGGGGCCGAACGGCGCCGGCAAGAGCCTGACCATGCGTCTGTGCCATGGTCTGATCCCGCCGAGCCGCGGCCGGATAGACTGGCGCGGGCCGCTCGGCGGCAACCCGCAGCAGGTGCGCCGGCACCAGGCGATGGTGTTTCAAAAACCGGTGCATCTGCGCCGTTCGGTGCGCGAGAATGTCGCCTTCATCCTCAGAAAGCGCGGATTTGGCGGCGAGGATCTGCGCGCCCGCATCGACAGCGCCCTGCATCGCGCCCGCCTTGAGCATCTGGCCACCCGTCCGGCCCGCGCCCTCTCCATGGGCGAGCAGCAAAGGCTGGCCCTGGCCCGGGTGTGGGTGATGAAACCGAGCATCCTGTTTCTGGACGAGCCGACCGCCTCGCTCGACCCGGCCGCCACCAAGGATGTGGAGGCGCTGATACTGGCCCTGCATCAGGCCAGCACCACCATTTTCTTTGCCTCGCACGATATCGGCCAGGCCCAGCGCATCGCCGATGATGTGATTTTCATGTCGGGGGGGCGGATATTGGAACAATGCCCGGCGGACATGTTTTTCGACCGCCCGGCCACCCGCGAGGGCCGGGCCTATATCGCCGGCGAATTGCTGGCCTAGCGCCAGATTTCCATTAAATCCCCTGGGCGGCTTCCGGCAGGTCGATATAGCGCTCCAGCTCCAGCTCGTGCCGCTGGCAGGCGGCTTTCAGCGTGTTGAGCAGCAGGCAGGCCACGGTCATCGGGCCCACCCCGCCCGGAACCGGCGTGATCGCCGCCGCGTGTTTGCCGGCTTCCTCGAAATCCACATCTCCCGTGAGCCGGGTCTTGCCTTCCGGAGTGTCGATGCGGTTCATGCCCACATCGATCACGCAGGCGCCGCTACGCACCCAATTACCCTTGATCAGATGCGGCACGCCCACCGCCGCCACCAGAATATCGGCCCGGCGGCACACCTCGTTCAGATGCCGGGTCCGCGAATGGGCCAACGTCACCGTGCAATTCTCGTTCAGCATCAGATGCGCCAGCGGCTTGCCCACAAGGTTGGAGCGCCCGACGATCACCGCCTCGCGCCCCTCGAGCTTGCCCAGAGTCTGGCGGGCCAGAATCACGCAGCCGGTCGGCGTGCAGGGCAACAGCCCCTTGCGGCCGGTGGCCAGACGCCCGGCATTGACCACATGCAGCCCGTCCACATCCTTGTCCGGATCGATCGCCGCGATGACCCGGCTGGCATCGATATGCGCCGGCAGCGGCAATTGCACCAGAATGCCATGCACCGCCGGTGCCTCATTGAGCGAGAGCACCAGCTCGATCAGCTTGGCCTCGCTGGTGTCGGCGGGCAGGCGGTGGGTGAAAGACTTCATGCCCGCTTCCTGGGTCTGGCGGCCCTTATTGCGCACATAGACCTGGCTGGCCGGATCCTCGCCCACCAGCACCACCGCCAGTCCGGGCTGAAGATCGTGTTTATCGATCAGGCGCGTCGCCGCCGCCTGAATGCGGGCCCGCAAATCCGCCGCCGTGGCCTTGCCGTCGATCAGTTTGGCTTCCATGCCCCTCTCATCCCCTTTTCAGCTCGGCAATGATCCTGCCCGTTTCATCAGCTCGGCCGGATCGCCCTTGATATGCATCGTTTTCTTTCTGGCCGTCGTCCCCTTCACCACGCTCACCCGCGAGGGTGCCTGCCCAAAGGTCCGTGCCAGCAATTTGATCAGCGCCTTATTGGCGCGCCCCTTTTCCGGCACCGCCCGCACCCGCGCTTTCAGCACCCGGGTTCCGTCAGCCAGCTCGGCTTCGCCCTCGATCATATCCCGGGCGGCATTGGGGGTCAGCCGCACCGTGAGCCGGATGCCGTCCTGGTCCGGCTGGCACCAGCCCGTCATCTCAGACAAACAGTTCGAACAACAGATTCCTGATGAAATAGAGACCCAGAATCAGAATGATCGGGGAAATATCGACCCCGCCCAGATTGGGCATGATGCTGCGTATCGGCCGCAGGACCGGCTCGGTGACCTTATGAAGGAAGTCGCCGACCGCATAGACAAACCGGTTGTTGGTATTGACCACGTTAAAGGCCACCAGCCAGCTCAATACGGCGCTGGCGATGACCAGCCAGACATAGAGTGTGATAATCTGGCTGAGCAGCATGAGTAAGGATTGCACGGGTTGATCCCCATCTGATAGCGTTCAGGAATATTCCGATCACATGTAATCGGTGCAAAGGCCAAGCGCAAGCCCGGCAATGTCCGCGCAAAACCGCCTTTTGCCCGTCAGGCGACCGGAAAGCTTGACACGGACCCGGAAAGCCCCATAAAACCGCGCGCAACATGCACGCATCCGCACGGGATTTGGGGCCGTAGCTCAGTTGGGAGAGCGCTACGTTCGCAATGTAGAGGTCAGGGGTTCGATTCCCCTCGGCTCCACCAATGCCCGCAAGCGGTGAATGTGACCCATTTTTCCCCGGCCAGACGGCATGATCGCCGCCGCGGCCCGGCAAACGGAGTAACAGACAATGGCTGTCCCCAAGAGTAAGATCACCCGCATGAAACGCGGTTTCCGCCGCTCGCACGACGCGCTGAAGCAGGCGGTTTATGTGGAAGACAAGGAATCGGGCGAGCTGCGCCGTCCGCATCATATCGACCTGAAGAGCGGTAAATATAACGGCCGCCAGATTCTGGAGCCCAAGGGCGACTTCTAAATCGCTCCGCCGCGCGCCTGTCACCATCGGCGCGCGGGATCTGGAACGGTTCTGCGTCGGCCGGACGGCCCCGGAAACATCGAAACCCTGGAGATGACCGATGCTGATCAGATTTCCGTTCCTTGCCCTGATATTGATCGCCTATAACGCGGTCGCGTTTTTTTCCACCCTGTCATGGGACATGACCATCTTCGAGCTTTCCATGGTGTCGGGCGCGGTCTGGCGCCTGGACCTGAGCGGGCTGATGCTGATCGCCGCCTTGCTGATGCTGTTCATCGAGCTGATCAAGGCCACCCGCACCGACTCTTCCTCCCTGTGGGATCACGCGCTTTCGACCCTGGTGTTCATTCTGTTCCTGATCGAGTTCCTGCTGCTGCCGCAGGCGGCCACCACGGTGTTTTTCCTTCTCACTCTGATCGCGCTGATCGACGTTATCGCCGGCTATTCCATCACCATCCGCGCCGCGCGGCGTGATTTCGCGGTCGGCGGCCATAGCTGAGCGCCGTCATGGCCACCATCGATATCATCGCCCATGCCTTTGCCACCTTGTTCGTGGTGATCGACCCCATTGGCCTGGCGCCGATGTTCATCTCGCTCACCGCCGGCGCCGATACGGCCACCCGGAATCTGATCGCCCGCCGCGCCGCCCTGACCGCCATGGTCATCCTGGTGGCCTTTGCCCTGCTCGGCAAACAATTGCTTCTGTGGATGGGCATTACCCTGCCGGCCTTTCAGATCGCCGGCGGCATCATGCTGTTCATGCTGGCGCTGGAAATGCTGTTTGAGCGCCGCACCGAGCGCCGCAGCCGCCGCATATCCGAATCCCACCCCGAAACCGAGCATAATCTGGCCGATGATATTTCGGTGTTTCCGCTCGCCACCCCGCTGATCGCCGGGCCCGGTGCCGCCGCGACCATGATTCTGCTGATGGGCCGCTATCCCGACAATTACGCCGCCCATGGCATCGTCATCGCCGTGATGATCAGCGTGCTGGCGCTGACCTATGTTCTGTTCCGGCTGGCGGGTCCGTTCGAGCGGCTGGTCGGGGATAGCGGCATCAAGGTGATCACCCGGCTGTTCGGGGTGATTCTGGGCGCGCTGGCGGTTCAGTTCGTGCTCTCCGGCCTCGCCGATGCCGGCTTTGTCGCCAAGGGCTGAGCCGGGCCGTCTGGAAAAGCGGGATCACGCGGCCGCCGCTGCGAATCAGCGCCCCGAATCGCCCGATCCCGCAAGAATGGTGTTCAGGAGGTTTCCTGCCCCTGCAAGCGTATGATCTCGTCTTTTAACTTCAGTTTCTCACGTTTCAGTTGGGAGATTTTCAGATCATCCCCGGTCGGCGCCGTCAGTTCTTCCTCGATCATTTTTTCGAGATTTGCGTGTCTTTGTTCCAGTTCGGCAATGTGAGCCTGAAGAGCCATCAAGATCCTCCTTGCTGTTGGTCCCGACACCCGGTGAAAACCTGATTCGGATTTCGGCGGCATCAGGCACTGATTTCAAGCGTGGACATATGAGTTAATCATATTCTCCATTTCGACGCTACCGGGAGAATCTCAACAAAATATGATCAAAAATCGGCGCTGAAGGAGTTTTTCCGCCCTGGCCGTGCCAAGCGCTCGCCGGCGTCATCGCTCGCCATGCGCCCGGTGCGGGACCGCCGGCACCGGCGCGATGATCGGCCGCAGCCGGGCACGACTTTTCCGGGCTTCCTGCACCGGGGTGATGCCATACACATCCTTCACCGCCTCCACGATGGTCAGGCCGGAAAAACCCGGCCACATGGCGGCGCCGATCTGCTCCCAGGCCCCGGCGCCGCGCAGCACCGGCCGCCAGCGCAGCGGCGGCACGAACAGCGCCTCGCCCCAATTATCCGGCGCGAACAGGCTGTCTTTCAGCAACAGGGACAATTGTCCGCGCGAAAATGGCCGCCCATGGCCGAAGGGGGTGCTTTCGGCCCGCGCCCACAGCCCGCGCCGGTTCGGGACCATGATCAGCACCCTGCCCCCCGGTTTCAGCACCCGCCAGAATTCCCGGCACAGCTCATTCGGGTTCGGTGCCAGTTCCAGCCCATGCACCGCCAGCACCCGGTCGATACAGCCATCGGGCAGGGGAAACCCGGTCTCCTCGGTCAGAATCGCCTTATTGGGCCCCCGCATCGGCCACCTCGCCACCCCCTGACCGGCCGGCATGAAGGCCATGCACACCGCCGCCTCGTCAAGACAGCGCCTGAGATAAGGGGTGGCATAGCCGAAGCCCAGCACCGTTTCGCCGGCGATATCGGGCCAGCGCAGCCGCAATTGCTTCGAGGCGATCTTGCGGGCCACCCGGCCGAGCGAGGTGCTGTAGAAATCCCTGAGCTCTATGATATCCATCTGCATCGGCTCTGCTTCCTGATTTGGTTTTGATATTTATATTATAATCGTTATTCTGTGCGTCATAGGGCCGCTTTTTCACAGCATGGTCGCTTTAGGCTGCATGTTTCGCGTCATTTCGCGCATGCACAAGCTGATTTTTTAAGGAGACGATGTTCACCCATGGCTGAGGACGTCAATCTGGAAGAATTGCTCGCCAGCGCCGAAGAGGCCAGCAATTTTCTCAAAGCCATCGCCAATCCGCACCGTTTGGTGGTGTTGTGCCTGCTGGCCGAAAAGGAAATGAATGTCAGCCAGCTGGAAGAAAAGCTGAAAATGCGCCAGCCCGCCCTGTCGCAGCAACTGGCCCGTCTGCGCGAGGAAGGCTTTGTCGATACCAGGCGCTCGGGCAAATCGGTCTATTACCGTCTGGCCAGCAAACAGGCCCTCGATCTGATCCAGCATCTGCATCAGCTGTTCTGCACCATCCCGGCCTGAACGGACCCATCCCCAATTGTGAATCATACTGCCCGGCGC
>PKTQ01000074.1 GCA_002869085.1 Hyphomicrobiales bacterium
GACAGGCGGAAAAGTTGATCTACATTAACGAGTTATGGCATGGCGCGTGAATCCCCATTCACGCGCCATGCCATTGTCAGGAACAAAATATGCCACGCAGAATGGATGATTTGAATGAGTTTCGACCCTAGACCAGCACCCCGCCATAGCGGTTGGCCATCGGCGCCCCCGGCGGCGGCAGGGGGCCGTGCTGGCCCCGGCAATGATCGGCCACCCAGTTTTCCGAGGCGGCGTGAACCGCCAGATAGATGCGGCGGCAGATCTCCCGCGCCAGCTCCCCCTGCCAGCTCATGGGCAGGATTTCCAGCGGCAGCATCGGGTCCTTCAGCGCCAATTGCCGGTAATCGTGAATCACCAGTAGGCGCAGCATCATCGATTGCCGCGCATCGAGCCCGCCATCGCGCGCGAGCCCTAAAGCAATCGGCTGGTAGCGGCGCACAAACTGGTCGTATCCCCGGCTGATGCGCTCCAGATCCCACACCCCGTCCACCGCCGCCTTGAAGCCGGGCGGAATCGGCCCGCCCTCGCCCTCGATCACCAGCGCCGGCTGGTCATCGAGCAGGCATTCCAGCTTATATCTAGCCGCCCGGCTCAGATTGGCCGGGCGCATATGAATGAGCGGTCCGAATTTGGCCAGCCCCAGCCCGGTCAGCGCCTTGCGCAAGGCGCCCTCATCATGCTCCGCCCGCTCGGTCAGCAGCACCGATATCCACGACCCGTCCCATTTTTCCGGCGGCGGGTCGGCATAGATGATGTCGGAAGCCTCAGAATATTCGCCCCGCGCCTTTTCGGTCAGGTGATAGAAGCTGTTCCGCCCCGATCTGGTGCGGGCGAACATGTCCTCGGCGCAGAGCCGCGACAGGGCGGTGCGTACCACCCCCTGGCCGAGGCCGAACAGCTCCATCGTGTTCAACAGGCTCTGGGTGGCGACACTGCCGCCGCGCGGTAAGATGGTGTCGCCAAAAAAAGTCACGATCAGCGAGCCGGCTCTGACCGGCCGCCGCGCTCTCAGCGCCGCCGCCAGATCTCCGATTGCCCGGTTAAGGCTGGATTGTGTCATGGGCCGGTGCTCCCCCCGCGCCGCCTGCCGGGGCGGCATCGATGCTGGACATGAATGCCATATGATCACATTTTTATGAGATTATTCAAGCCGGGCGGCGGCACTCATCAAAATTATCATATGAAACAGTATATTAAAGGGAATTCCAGCCGGGTGGAAACGATATATTCCGCTATTATAATACACAAAAACGTCGATTGACTTAAATTATGTAATATATAATGATGTCGGCCTGACCGAAGATAATTTTCAATCGCCGCCGGCCGCCCCGGGCGCCGGGGCGATCGCAGAGAAAACGGAGACCGCCATGTCCATCAAGGAGCGCCTGTCCGACCAGATGGAGCTGCCGCCCGAAACCGAGCAGCCCAATGTCTATCCCCTGTCCTGGCGCCGCCAGACCGCCAAGATGGAAGAGATCTGGGCCGCCTCGCTCAGCCAGGCCTGGGATCCGGCCAAGCTGCCCTGGGACAGTTTCGATCCGGATAGCTTTTCCTGGGAGGAGCGCGAATCGATCGCCTATTGGTGGACCCTGCTGTCGGTGTTCGATGCCTCGGCACCGCCGGTTTTCGCCGCCGCCCTGATCAAATGCTATGAGGACCACGAGGAAGACCCGGTGCGCCGCTGTTTCTTCTCGGTCACCCGCGATGAGCAGAATCACGAGCAGATGTGCGGCCTCGCCATCACCCGCCTTCTGGATCATCCCGACCCGCTCACCTATGCGCCGAAAACCGAAATCGGCAAGCGCCTGCAGAAAAACGCCAAATGGCTCTATTTCAATGGCGGGCGCTATTGGGAAGGCTATAAGCGCGCGGTGCCGAAATATGATCTGGCCATTCTGTTCTCCTCCTTCCTGATGGGCGAGATCGCCGCCGCCACCATTTTCCATCAAATGGCCGCCGGCACCGAAATCCCGGTGTTCAAGGAGGGCTTTCGCAATATCGGCCGCGACGAGGGCCGCCACATGGCCATCTGCATGAGCCTGATGGAGCGCGATTATCCCAAGCTCGACCTGGAAGACCGCGCCGTCATCACCAAGCAGATCCGCGCCGGCTATCTGTTTCTGTCCGCGGTGCTGTTCGAGCCGCCGATGGAGTTCTGGGACCTGCCGGAGGATTTCATCCCCGCCCAGCGCGAGGCCGAGGCGATCTGCCGCCAGGCCGGTTTTGCTGTGCCTGAATATGAGGCCAAGAAGGAAAACTGGCGCAAGGCGATCCTCAATATGAAGGCGGTGCTCGACAAATACGGCATTCCCTTCCCGGCGATCCCCGAGGTCGGCATCACCGGCGAGGAGATCACCGATGTGGAAATGGAAGACATCATCCCGGTGTTTTGAGCCATGATCCCGAGCTGGTGCGGACCGGGCAGGAGACAATCGTGAAACAGATAAGGTTTGTGCCTTCGGGCAAGCAGATTCCCTGCGAGGACGGCGATACGGTGCTGGCCGCTCTGGAGCGCCATGGCTATGCCCTGCCCAATAATTGCCGCGCCGGGGCCTGCGGCGAGTGCAAAACCAGGGTGGTGTCGGGCGAGTTCGACCAGGGCCTGGTGATGGACATGGCCCTGTCCGGGGAGGAGCGCGAGGCTGGCTATGGCCTGATGTGCATGGCCAAGCCGGTCAGCGATGTGCTGGAGATCGAGTTTGGCACCGAGGACGCCAAGCCGAAGCTGTTTCCGCCGCGCGAAAACGCTCCCTATGTGCTGACCGACAAATTCCCCCGCACCCCGCGCATCGCCGAGCTTCGCCTGCGCCCGCTCGGCGCGCCCATGCGTTTCTGGCCCGGGCAATATGTGACCCTGGGCGATCCCGGCCGGAACATTCCCGAGCGCTGCTATTCCATCGCCAATATCCCCAATCGCGAGGGCGAGATCGCCCTGCAGGTCACCTATCAGGACGAGGGGCGCACCAGCGCCTGGCTGCATGACGAGCTGCGCCCCGGCGATCAGGTTGCCCTGTCCGGCCCCTATGGCACATTCATTGGCGATCCCACCGCCGAAACCCCGGTTCTGTGCCTGGCGGCGGGTTCCGGTCTGGCGCCGATCCTGTCACTGGCCAGCGCCGCCTTTCTGCGCGGCGGTTTCAAGTTCCCGGTGACCCTGATCTTCTCGGCCCGCACCAGCGCCGATCTCTATGATCTCGGGCTGCTGCGCTATCTGGAAGCCAGATTCCGCAATTTTTCCTTCCGCTATACCCTGACCCGCGAAACCCCTTCAGGAGACCTCAGCGGCCGCCTGCCCGGGCTGCTGCCCGAGCTCTTTCCGGATCTGAGCGGCCATAGCGTCTATATCGCCGGCGCGCCGCAATTCGTCGAGGCCTCGGCCGCCGCCGTGCGGCAGCTTGGCGTGGCCGAAGAGCGGCTGCACACCGAGGGCTTTGTTGAACAGGGCAAGCCCGAAGCGCCGCCCGGCGACCGTCTGCTCTAAGAGCTCTTTTGCTTGCGCAGGGACGGCGCGGCGATCATCGGCAATTCGCGCCACAGGGCGAGGCGGTCCTGCAGGCGGGTCCGCCATTCGTCCCGCGCTTGCCACTCCGCCGCTATGGGCAGAGGGCGGGCGAGCAGATCGGTCTCCGCTCCGCCAGCCGCGATGCGGCCGAGCCGCGCCGCGCCGAGATTGGCCGCCAGCGCCGCCCCGTCCGGCACGGTAATCGGCTTGTTCAGCAAGGTGGCGATCATCTCGCCCCACAGCTTACTGCGCGAGCCGCCGCCCACCAGCCGGATATTGTCGAACGCCACCCCCGCCCGCTGCTGCGCCGCCGCGCAATCGGCGACCTGATAGGCCACCCCCTCCATCACCGCGAACGCCATCGCCGCCCGGTCGCTGGTGAGGGTGATGCCGTCAATGAGGCCGGCCACATCGGGCCGGTTATGCGGGGTGCGGATGCCCGACAGGCTGGGGCGCATCAGCGGCGCGCTGTCCCAATTGCCGCCAGAGCCATAATGTTCGGCTTCCCCCGCCAGCGCCGCCGCCGAGCTGCCGGTGAGATTGGCCAGCCAGTCGAGCGAGGCGGTGGCGCTCATCACCACCCCCATCGAAATGAAGGCGGCGGGCGCGGCATGGGGCGCGGTCAGCACCGCCGCCTCCGGCGCCGGATGAAAGGCGCCGTCCACCGCATTGACCACTCCTGAGGTGCCGATGGTGATCACCACATCGCCCGGCTTTGCTGCGCCGACGCCGATGGTGCAGGCCATATTGTCGCCGGTTCCCGCCGCCACCGCCACCCTGGCCGGCGTACCCCAGCGCGCGGCAAGATCGGCCCGCAATTGCCCGGCCTCATCCCACGGATTGACCATCTCCGGCAGCCGCGCCATGTCCCAGTCCAGCGCCCGGCACAGCTCCGGGTCCCATGTGCTGCTGGCATTGTCCATCAGCATGGTGCCGCCGCCATCGGTCGGCTCGCTGAGTATCGTGCCGGTGAGCTGCAGGCGCACGAAATCCTTCGGCAGCAGCAGCATCCGCGCCCGCGCCAGGATGTCCGGCTCGTGCCGGGCCATCCAGATCAGCTTGGGGCCGATCAGCCCCGGATCGGGCGCCCCGTCGGCCCGCCGGCCGATATCCGGTACCCGGCGCAGCAATTCATCGCATTCGGCCAGCGCGCGCTGGTCGTTCCACAACATGGCCGGGCGCAGCGGCGCATGGGTCTCATCCAGCAGCACCAGCCCCAGCATCTGGCCGGACAGGCCGATGCCCGCCAGCCGCGCCATCAGGCCGGGCTGGTCCGCCGCCAGCTCGTCGAAACAGGCCGCCACATTGTCCCACCACATTGCCGGGCTTTGCTCGCTCCAGCCCGGATGCAGCCTCTGCACCTCGATCCGCCGCGAGGCGGCGGCCAGCAGGGATTCGCCGTCATCGAACAGGGCCACCTTGATGCCCGAGGTGCCCATGTCGATGCCCGCCCACACGCTCATGCCGCACCTTCGGACAAAAGCAGCGAGGCGGTATCCTCGTCGGTCACCAGGGTATTGGTCCAGCCGGCGGCCAGCGCCGCGCGGATGATCGGTACTTTGTGGCGCCCGCCCGCCGCCAGGATCACATTGGGGATGGCGCGCAGATCATCAAGTTCGATCCCGATCACCCGGTTATTGATCGGATGATCCACGGGCTCGCCTTCAGCATTGAGGAAATAGCCCAGCACGTCGCCGACCGCGCCGGCGGCGAGCAGGTCCTCGCGCAGCACGCCTGAGGGCAGCCCGTCGCGCCCCAGCATCGAGCGCGACGACATGTCGCCCGCCGCCATGGCCAGCGCATTGACGCCGCGGATCTTGTCGATCACCTCGCGGAACACCTCCTGTTCGCCCA
>PKTQ01000375.1 GCA_002869085.1 Hyphomicrobiales bacterium
AAGAATCTATGCCATCGGCGATGTGGCCGGCGCCGCACAGTTCACCCATATGGCCAATTACCATGCCGGCGTGGTGATCCGCCGGGCCTTGTTCCGGCTGCCGGCGCGGGTGCGTCTCGATGCGGTGCCATGGGTGACCTATACCGACCCGGAACTGGCCCATGTCGGCCTCGATGAGCAGGCCGCCAGGCGCCAATATGGCGAGGTCGAGATCCTGCGCCAGCCCTTTGCCGGCAATGACCGCGCCATTGCCGAGCGCCGTACCGAGGGGCTGGTGAAGGTCGTTATCGGCCGCCGGGGGCGCATTTTCGGCGCCACCATTGTCGGCCCCCATGCCGGCGAAATCATCCAGCCCTGGGTGCTGGCCATCACCCGGAAACTCCCCATCAAGGCCATGACCGCGCCGATAATTCCCTATCCGACGTTATCGGAACTCAACAAACGCGCCGCAATCTCCTATTATGAGAAAACCATGGGCAACCCGTGGTTGCGCGGCGCGATCCGGTTTCTCGCCAAATTTGGCTGATACCGTGACGCCTGGACAGGGTTTGGGAGTATTTTGGCCTCGGACAAGCAGGATAGAGACACGGGGGACCGGGCTTCGGCGTGGCATCGCGGCCTGTCGGCCAAGCTGCTGGTGCTCACCGTCATTTTCGTGATGCTGGCCGAAGTGCTGATCTTCGTGCCTTCGATTGCCAATTTCCGCATGAACTGGATTCACGAGCGGCTGGCTTCGGCGCAACTGGCGGTGCTGGCCCTGGAGGCGGCCCCGGATCGCATGGTGTCCGAGGCGCTGGGGCGCGAGCTGCTGAACAATGCCGGTGTGCTCGCCGTCACCCTGCGCCGGCCGGATTCGCGCGGGCTGGTGCTCAAAGCCACCGAACTGCCGATGATCGACCGCAGCTATGATCTGCGCAGCCGCACCGGCCTGGAAAACACCCTCGATGTGTTCGAAACCGTTTTTTCAAAGCGCCGGCGCACCATCAGGCTGATTTCCGAGGCCCGGCTCGAAGGCGGCAATTTCATCGAGATCGTCATCGACGAGCAGCCCCTGCAGGCCGCCATGTGGGGGTTTTCGGTCAATATCTTCCTGCTGTCGCTGATCATTTCGATCATTGCCGCCACCCTGGTCTATCTGTCGCTCAACTGGCTGATGGTGCGGCCCATGCGCCATCTGACCCGCAATATGATCCGCTTCCGCGAGGCCCCGGAAGATCCGCGCCGCGCCATCATCCCTTCCGCGCGGCGCGATGAAATCGGCCGTGCCGAGCTGGAGCTGAATTCCATGCAGAGCCAGCTCCTGCAGACTTTAAAACAGAAAAACCGGCTGGCGGCGCTGGGGCTGGCGGTCAGCAAAATCAGCCATGACCTGCGCAATCTGCTGGCCCACGCCCAACTGGTCTCCGACCGCCTGGCCCATGTGGACGATCCGGTGGTGCAGCGCATCACCCCCAAGCTGGTCAGCGCCCTCGACCGGGCCATCGATTTGTGCAGCAACACCCTTAAATATGGCCGGGCGCAGGAAGTCCCGCCCAACCCGCACCCCTTCGCCCTGGCGCCGCTCGCCGGCGAGGTAATCGAAACCCTCGATCTGGCGCGGCCGGATGCCGGCGGTATCCGCATGACCCTAGAGGTGCCCGAAGGGCTGACCGTCCATGCCGACCGCGAGCAGATGTTCCGGGTGCTGCTCAATCTCGGGCGCAACGCCAAGCAGGTGCTGGAAAACGAGGCCGAGCCGAGCGGCCAGGGGCTGATCGTGCTGAGCGCCCGCAATAGCGGCGCCGCGACGGTCATCGAAATGACCGATAACGGTCCCGGCGTGCCCGAATCCGCCCGGCGGCATCTGTTCGAGGCCTTCCAGGGCTCGGCCCGGCAGGGCGGCACCGGGCTCGGCCTGGCGATCTCGTCCGAGCTGATCAGGGCCCATGGCGGCGATTTGCAGTTGATGGAGGCTGGTCAGGGCGCCACTTTCCGGATTACATTGCCGGCCGCGGCCGAGGTCGCGGGTGGGGGCGCCGGCAAAAAACGGGCGGCAGAAAAGGTGGAATCGGAATGAAACAGGCGGGAAGTGTGGCCATGATGCTGGCCTTGGCAATGCTGGTGGGCTGGGGCGCCGGACCGGGCGGCCGCGCCGTGGCCCAGGCCCGCCCCGCCGCCAAGCCGCCCGCCGTCAAGCCCGCTGCCGCCAAGCCGGCCGTGCCCCGTCTGTGGCGGCCGGTCGCCGCCGCCGATGCGCCGGATGTGAGCGAGATCAAGCAATTGCGGGTTCTGACCACCAGCGATTATCCGCCCTTCAATTATGTTGACCGCAATGGCTGGCTGACCGGTCTCAATGTCGATTTGTTGCGCGCCCTGTGCAGCGAAATGAAGCTGAAATGCGAGATTAAGGCCGCCCCCTGGGAACGGCTGGTCGAGGACCTGAAGGCCGGCCGCGCCGAGGCGGTGATGGCCGGCATGGCGGTGACCGAGGCCAATTTGCGCCGTGTGTCCTTCACCCGGCCCTATATACACATGTCGGCCCGTTTCGCGGTGCTGCGCTCAAGCCCGCTGAAAAAGTTCGATCCCGTAGGGCTGGCGGGCAAGCGCATCGGTGTGGTCAATAACAGCGCCCATGAAGCCTATCTGAAGGACATGTTCCCGCGCAGCGACTTCGTGCCCTATCCGAATGACGCGGCGGCGCGCAAGGCCCTGCGCGCGGGCAAGGTCGAGGCCCTGTTCGGCGACGGCGTCAAGCTGTCTCTGTGGGTACGTGGCAGCCGCGCGCAGAAATGCTGCCATTTGCGCGGCGGTCCCTATACCGAAAGCCGCTATTTCGGCGACGGCATGGCGGTGGCCGTCAAGCGCGGCAATACGGATCTGGCGCGGGTGCTCGACTATGGCTTCGCCCGGCTGTTCGAAACCGGCAAATATGCCGAACTGGTCAACCTCTATCTGCCCGGCGCCTTTTTCGGCAGCCCCAAATAAACTAAACGATATCCAGCACCTTTTCCGGCGGGCGGCCCAGCGCCGCCTTGCCATTGGCAATGACGATCGGCCGCTCGATCAGCTTCGGCGTCGCCACCATCGCCTTGATCAGCGCCGCCTCGGACAGGCTCTCATCATCCAGCCCCAGGGCCTTGTATTCGGCTTCCTTGCGCCGCATCAGATCGCGCGGGCCGATGCCCAGCAGCTTGAGAATCTGCCGCAATTCCGCCTCGGTCGGCGGGGTTTCAAGATATTTGACAATCTCCGGCTCAATGCCTTTTTCCTCCAGCATCGCCAGGGTCTGGCGCGATTTGGAGCAGCGCGGATTGTGATAGATTTTCGTGCTCATAATGATGTCCTTTCACTGTTCGGATAAGGCTTTGGCCTCGGCGCCGACCGCTTCGGCAAGGCTGGCATGGCCATCCCGGTTGAGCGCGGCGGCCAGTTCGTTCTTGATGCGGCCGATCAACGCCGGGCCTTGATAGATCAGCGCCGAATAAAGCTGGATCAGCGAGGCGCCGGCCAGAATTTTCCGATAGGCGGCGGCGCCGGAATCGACCCCGCCGACCCCGATCAGCGGCAGCTTGCCGCCGGTCAGCACATGGGTCCGGGCCAGCATCCGCGTCGAGCGCGCAAACAGGGGCCGCCCCGACAGGCCGCCTTCCTCGCCCGCCGCCGGGTCGCTCAGTCCCTCACGCGACAAGGTGGTGTTGGAGACGATCATGCCGTCGATCCCATGGGCCATGGCCACAGCCACCACATCCTCCAGCCCGGCCTCATCGAGATCGGGCGCGATCTTCACCAGCAGCGGTGTCGCGGAGCTGCGCGCCGCCATCACCCGCCCCACCAGTTCCTCCAGCGCCTCGCGGGCCTGCAGGTCGCGCAGCCCCGGCGTGTTGGGCGAGGAGATATTGATCACGATGTAATCGGCCAGGTCCTGCACCGCCTGCACCCCGGTGACATAATCGCTCGTCTTGTCGCTGCTGTCCTTGTTGGCGCCGATATTGATCCCCAGAATGCCGCCGCCGCGCCGCCGCCCGCCGAGGCGGGCGCTGAGCGCCGCCAGGCCGCGATTATTGAACCCCATCCGGTTGATCACCGCCTGGTCGGCCGGCAGCCGGAACAGGCGCGGCTTGGGATTGCCCGCCTGCGGGCGCGGCGTCACCGTGCCCACTTCGGCAAAGCCGAAGCCGAGCCCGAACAGGGCGTCCGGCACCCGGCCGTCCTTGTCGAACCCCGCCGCCATGCCGACAGGGTTGCTGAAATCGAGCCCGAACAGCTTCTGGTGCAAGCTGGCCGGATCCCGCCCGCATGAGCGCGGATAGAGCCCGAGCTCAAGACTGCGCAGGGTCATCTCATGCGCCCGCTCCGGCTCGAAAGCGTGCAGGCCGGGGCGGAGAAGGGGAAACAGGTCGAAGGCCATCGTGAAGGGTGCTTCCGCGATTGAATCTGCCTGACCCTAACCGCCGCAGCTGCGCTTCTCAAGAGAGGATTTCGACTGGACAGATTGGCCGGGATTGAGGCATAATATCCTACGATTCGACTGAATGGGCGAATTTACCTGTAAAACGGAATATTTTCATATTCACCATGCTTTCGCATTCGCAAATATGGATGGCCATCGACCGCCTGGCCGAGCAGTGCCAGCTTTCCTCTTCCGGGCTGGCGCGCCGGGCCGGTCTTGATCCGACCACCTTCAACAAATCCAAGCGCATCGGGCCGGACGGGCGCAAGCGCTGGCCGAGCACCGAAAGCCTGGCCAAGATACTCGATGCCGCCGACACATCATTGGACGATTTTTTCGACCTGACCAATGAGCGCAAGCAGGAACCGCCTCAGATCCGGGTGCCGCTGATCGGCTTTGCCCAGGCCGGCGGCGGCGGTTATTTCGACGATGGCGGATTTCCGCTCGGCGGCGGCTGGGAAGAGGTCGATTTCCCCGATATCCGCGATGAAAACGCCTATGCGCTGGAAATCACCGGCGACAGCATGCTGCCGGTCTACCGGGACGGCGACATCATCATTGTCTCGCCGGCCGGCGGGGTGCGGCGCGGCGACCGGGTGGTGGCCAAAACCACCAAGGGCGAGGTGATGGCCAAATTGCTGGCCCGCAAGACCGCGACCATGGTGGTGCTGGCCTCGTTCAATCCCGAGCATGAGGACCGGGTGTTCGAGCTGGATGAGATCGACTGGATCGCCCGCATCGTCTGGGCCAGCCAATAGGGGCGCGAGGGCGCGCCATCCCTGGGCGTTTTCCTATCCAAAAAACCCCTTATAGGGTGGTCA
>PKTQ01000321.1 GCA_002869085.1 Hyphomicrobiales bacterium
AAGATGAAACGGCTCCGCGCCCTAGCCCTCGGCGCTGACCACGAAGTCAGCGCATCTCGAGCCCCTGACGGTGCGCTCGGCATTGGGGATGTCGTTCGCCTGGGCGCGGGCCGCCGCGCCGGCCCGGTCATAGCCGTGATCCAGCCACCTGGCGATCAGCCGCCGCTCCAGCTCACGCATCGGCACATCGATCCAGACGCTGAGATCGAAGCGGTCTGCCAGCCCATTCCAGGGCGGTTCATCGAGCAGAAGGTAATTGCCCTCGATCAGCAGAATCCTGTGCTCGGGCCGCACCAGGCCGGCACCGGCGCGGGCAAGATCGAGCGCGCGGTCAAACAGCGGTATCGCCGCCTCTCCGCCCGCGGCCAGACGGTCGAGGCAGAGGGCAAAGCCTTCGACGTCGAAAGTCTCGGGCGCCCCCTTGCGCGCCAGCAGCCCCAGCGGCTCCAGCACCTGATTGTCGAAATGAAAGCCGTCCATCGGCACCACCACCGCCGGCGCGGCGCCGCTTTTGTCGAGCTCGGCCGCCAGCGCCTCGGCCAGGGTCGATTTGCCGGCACCCGGCGGGCCGGCCAGCGCCACCATGAAGCGCGGCTTATCGGCGGCCCGTTCGGCGATGAGCCGCGCCAGCCGGGATGGCGCTATCGGCTCGCCCCGGTTCATGCCAGCCAGCCCGGATAATCAGAAACCAGCAGGCGGCGCGGCGGGCAGTCTTCGATCAGTTCGGAAAAGCGCGCCAGCGGTTCGACAAAGACATTGTCCGCATGATCGTCATTCACGGTGGAAACCTCGCCGATCAAAGTGTCCGCGCCTTCAGCCCAGAAGGCATGCCACACACCGGGCAGCAGGCTGACGCTTTCACCGGGCTCGAGGCGCAATATGCCACCGGGCGGCAGCCGCCGTGTGAGGCCGTCGACCGGCACCGTGACCTCGGCCTCGCGATCGATGACGCCGTCCGGGGAGGACGCATAAAGCTTCAGGGCCAGCACGCCGCCGCCACGATTGATGATATCTTCGGCTTTCAGCCCGTGCCGGTGCATGGGCGCGAGCTGGCCCAGGCGTGAGATCATGATCTTCTCGGCATAGAGACGGCCCTGCCCCCGGGCGAGGTCGCGGGCATCGCCATTGCGGATGGTGAACAGCACCAGGCCAAGCTCATCGAAACGGCCCTGGCCGTAATCGGTGATGTCCCAGCCCAGTTCCGCGTCGATAATGCTACCGATTTCGCCGCGATGCGCCTGCATATATTCCGGTGTCCAATAGGCGAAGGGCGGCAGACGGAAGCCGAGGGAGGCCACGAATTCTTCGGCTCCCTCGACTATGGCGTTGACTCTTGAGCGCTTCATCCGGCTACGGCCTCGGGGGGCGGTTCCTTGGCGCCTGTCATGAAGGCAACCGCATCCGACATGGTGTAATCCTTCGGATTGATGACGCATAACCGCCGACCCAACCGGTGGATATGGATACGGTCGGCCACTTCAAACACATGCGGCATATTGTGCGAAATCAGCACGATCGGCAAGCCCCGCGCCTTGACATCGAGGATAAGCTCCAGCACCCGGCGCGATTCCTTGACCCCGAGCGCCGCGGTGGGCTCATCCATGATGACCACCTTGGAACCGAAAGCCGCCGCCCGCGCCACCGCGACCCCCTGGCGTTGGCCACCGGACAGAGTCTCCACCGCCTGGTTGATGTTCTGGATGGTCAGCAGGCCAAGTTCCGAGAGCTTGTCGCGAGCGATGCGCTCCATGGCGGCGCGGTCGAGCATCTTGAACAGTTTGCCAAGAATGCCCGGTTTGCGGATTTCACGCCCCATGAACATATTGTCGGCGATTGAAAGCGCCGGCGACAAAGCCAGGTTCTGATATACGGTCTCAATACCAGCTTCGCGCGCCTGCATGGGATTTGTGAAGCGCACCGGCTTGCCCTCGAGCCTGACTTCTCCCTCGTCGGGAACCAGGGCGCCGGAGACCGCCTTGATCATGGTCGACTTACCGGCACCGTTATCTCCGATCACCGCGAGAACCTCGCCGGGATAGAGGGTGAAATCGGCTTTATCCAGGGCCGTGACCTTGCCAAAGCGCTTGGTGACATTGCGTGCTGTGAGAATGGGTTCGTTGTTCATGACGCAACCTTTCTGATCCACTGGTCAACGGCGACAGCCGAGATGATGAGACCGCCGATCAGCAGATAGGTCCATTGCGGATCCGTGCCGATCAGGCGAAGCCCGAGTGAAAAAACGCCGACGATCAACGCGCCGAACAACATACCGAGGATAGACCCGCGCCCGCCGAACAGGGAGACACCCCCGATCACCACCGCGGTTATCGATTCGATATTGGTGAACTGCCCGGCCGTGGGCGAGACCGAGCCGATACGCCCTATCAGGGCCCAGCCGGCCAGCGCACAGATGAGCCCGCCGAGAACATAGACCGAAATCAGAACCCGCCGGACACTGACGCCCGACAGTTCGGCGGCCTCCGGATCATCGCCGACGGCGTAAACATGGCGGCCCCAGGCGGTGTAGTTGAGCACATAGTGCAGGATGAGCACCAACAGCACCATGGCGATCACCCCGAAGGTGAACACGGCACCGCCAAATTTGAGGCTCTGTCCAAAAAATTGCAGGATCGGCGCGTCGGCGGCGATGTCCTGACTGCGAATGGTTTCATTTGCCGAATAGAGGAAATTGGTGGCCAGAATGATCTGCCACATGCCCAGGGTCACGATAAAGGGCGGCAGGCGCACATAGGCGACCAGAACGCCGTTGATATAGCCGCACAGGGCGCCGCAGGCGAAACCGCACAGAACCGCAAGCTCCGCCGGCAGGCCGTATCGGAAAGTGAACTGCCCCATCACCACAGACGACAGCACCATGATGGCGCCGACCGACAGATCGATGCCGGCGGTCAGGATGATAAGGGTCTGGGCGGCGCCGACAAAGCCGACAATGGCCACCTGTTGCAAAATCAGGGTCAGCGCGAATGGTGAAAAGAATTTCGACCCGAGAATGACCCCGAAAATGAGGATCGAGAGCACCAGCACGATCAGCGGAACCCCTGCGGGGTTGGAATGCAGCAAGTGCTGGATGCGGTAAACTAGCGAGCGGTCGCGGGATTCGAAGCTGGCAATTTCGGTTGCGCTGTCCGTGAGTACGGATTCGAATTCCTGACCGGATTGAGATTTGGCGTCCGCCATGGTGTCGTCTCCCTCAGATGACGGGATGCAGAGCCCTGAGCCGGTGGCAGGGGCGATGCGGCCCGGTTAAGGGCGGGCCGGAACCCGCCCCTATGACGATGCAGGATGATCAGGCCGGCTGGTTCAGCCCCAGCACTTGCTCAGGCCCTGCTTGGAGTCGATCGACTTCACGCCGGGAACCGGCTTGTCGGTGATCAGGGTGACGCCGGTGTTGAAGAAGGTCAGGCCCGGGGTCGGTTTGGGCTTTTCGCCGGTTTCGGCGAATTTCTTGATCGCCTCGATACCCATGGAGGCCATCAGCAGCGGATATTGCTGCGAGGTGGCGCCGATAATGCCGCCGGCCACGTTTTTCACACCCGGGCAGCCGCCATCGACCGATACGATCAGCACATCATTTTCGCGACCCAGGGATTTCAGCGCCTCATAAGCACCTGCCGCCGCCGGTTCGTTGATGGTGTAGACCACATTGATCATCGGGTCTTTCTGCAGGCAGTTCTCCATGGCGGTGCGCCCACCCTCTTCATTGCCGTTGGTGACGTCGTGACAGACATTGCGGGCATCGTCCTCATCGCCGATCACATTCGGGTTTTTGAGATCAATACCAAAACCCTTCATGAAGCCCTGATCGCGCAGGACATCGACGGTGGGCTGGCTGGGAGCCAGATCGAGATAGGCGATCTTGGCCTTGGCAGCGGCAGCGCCCAGCATCGCCTTGGCCCAGGCACCGGTGAGTTCACCGGCCTTGAAATTATCGGTGGCGAAGGTGGCATCGGCCTCGTTGGGCGGATCGAGCGGCGTGTCGAGGGCGATCACCAGAATGCCGGCCTCGCGGGCCTTCTTCACGGTCGGCACGATGGCCTTGGTGTCGGATGGCGTGATCAGGATGCCTTTGGCGCCATCGGCCATGCAGGTTTCGATGGCAGCGACCTGGGCATCATTGTCACCGTCGATACGACCGGCATAGCTTTTGAGGCTCATGCCCAGTTCCTTGGCCTTGGCGGCGGCGCCCTCCTTCATTTTCACGAAGAACGGATTGGTGTCGGTCTTGGTAATCAGACAGGCTCCGATCTCTGCCGATGCCGGCGCCGCTACCATCAGGCCCAGAGCCGCCGCAGCCAGAGTTGTCGTCAATTTTATAGTGGTCATCACGTCTTTCCTCCCAGAGTTCATCTTCACCCGCGCCGCCCGGATGCTGGCGCGGGTGAAAAGGTCCGAATCCGCCTTGGATCCTTGAGACCTGCCTAAAGACAATCTCATTTTGTTTCGATTGTCAATATATAAATCACTCTTATTTATTAATTGACAGAACGGCAGAAAAACCGCACTATGCAATCAGGCCAAACCAGAGACAGGCGTAGCGGATGCAAAACGGCAAGACAGAGAACAAGGAGGGCATCGAGCTATTGCATCGCGGTTCCAACCAAAGCGGCATGCGCGCCTATAATGAGCGGCTAGTACTGACGCTGGTTCGGCGCAGCGGCGCCCTGTCGAAGACCGCCATCGCCCAAAAAACAGGGCTTTCGGCCCAAACCGTATCGGTAATCATGCGGGCGCTGGAGGCGGACGGACTTTTAGAGCGCGGCGAACCGGTGCGCGGCAATGTGGGCCAGCCCTCGATCCCGATGTCGCTTGCATCGAAAGGCGCCTATTTCTTTGGCCTTAAACTTGGCCGGCGCAGCTCCGATCTGGTGCTGACCGATTTCATGGGCACCGTCATCGGGCAAAAGCATCACGCCTATGACTATCCCCTGCCCGCTGACATTATCGATTTCACGCGCGAGGCCGCGGCGGAGCTGACTGAATTGCTCCCAAAAACCCGCCGTGGCCGCATAGCCGGCCTGGGTATTGGCATGCCGTTCGAATTGTGGAACTGGGCGGAGCTGGTGGGCGCGCCCAGCGCGGCGATTGATGTGTGGCGGAACATTGATATGCAGGCGGAGGTCGGCGCCCTGTTCGATTTTCCGGTCTATCTGCAAAATGACGCCTCGGCGGCCTGCGGCGCCGAGCTGGTGTTCGGCACCCTC
>PKTQ01000295.1 GCA_002869085.1 Hyphomicrobiales bacterium
CCGCAATGAAAAGCCCCCGCTGCCATTTGGCAACGGGGGCTTTCTTGTTCGCGGGTCCGCCGGCAAGCGGCGGGTTATCCTAGCGTTCTTCCATGGGGATGAAATCGCGCGTGTTGTGGCCGAGATAAAGCTGGCGCGGACGGGCGATGCGCTGCAGCGGATCCTCGATCATCTCCTTCCACTGGGCGATCCAGCCGACCGTACGGGCGATGGCGAACAGCACGGTGAACATGGAGGAGGGGAAGCCGAGCGCATTCTGGGTAATGCCGGAATAATAGTCCACATTGGGATAGAGCTTGCGCTCGATGAAATAGTCGTCCTGCAGGGCGATGCGCTCCAGCTCCAGGGCGACCTTCAGGATCGGCTCATCCTTGATGTCGAGGGTCTCCAGCACTTCATGACAGGTCTTCTGCATGATGCGGGCGCGCGGATCGTAATTCTTGTAGACCCGGTGGCCGAAGCCCATCAGACGGAACGGATCGTCCTTGTCGCGGGCGCGCTTGATGAATTCGGGCACCCGGTCGACGGTGCCGATCTCCTTCAGCATGTTGAGGCAGGCTTCATTGGCGCCGCCATGGGCCGGCCCCCACAGGGAGGTGACGCCAGAGGAGATGCAGGCAAAGGGGTTGGCCTCGGACGAACCGGCCAGGCGCACGGTCGAAGTGGAGGCGTTCTGCTCATGATCGGCATGAAGAATGAAAATCCGGTCCAGGGCCTTGGACAGGGTTTCATTGACCTGGTAATCCTCGGTCGGCAACGAAAAGCACATATGCAGGAAATTGGAGGCATAATCGAGGCCGTTATCGGGATAGACGAAGGGCTGACCGATGGAATATTTATAGGCCGCCGCCGCAATGGTCGGCATTTTGGCGATCAGGCGCCGCGAGGCCAGTAGGCGCTGGGCCTCGTCATTGATGTCGGTGGAATCGTGATAGAAAGCCGACAGGGCCGCCACCATGGTCACCACCACCGCCATCGGATGTGAATCGCGCTGCAGCCCGTTATAGGACTTGGCCATCTGTTCGTGAATCAGCGTGTGATGGGTGATTCCCTCGATGAATTCATCCTTCTGGCTCTGATTGGGCAATTCCCCTTCCAGCAGCAGATAACAGGTTTCCAGATAGTCGGATTTTTCCGCCAGCTGTTCGATGGGGTAGCCGCGATATTCAAGCCGACCCTTGTCGCCGTCGATGAAGGTGATGGTTGAGTGACAGCTTGCGGTTGAAAGATATCCGGGATCAAATGTAAAATAACCGGTCTCACGGTAAAGACGTGTAATATCAATAACATCAGGTCCTTCGGTGCCTTCGTAGATCGGAAGCTCGAAAGATTTCCCCTCAATGGTGAGAGTGCAATGACCTTTTGGTTTCATACGTATAGAGCCTTTTCTTCTCGTTCTTGCGCTATAGACATGCCGCATCGGTTCACACAGAACAGAAACGCGAATTTGTTGCGCGCACTATATCGCCAGTCCTGACCCGGCGCTATCAGGCAATGGTGGAATGCCCTGTCATATATCCGTCAGATTGCCGTCAGCCCGCTTGCTGGTCGGAAATCCGATCGAGGGATTCCTGTTTGCCGAGCGCATAGAGGACATCGAAAATCCCCGGCGACACGGTCGAGCCGGTCAGGGCCGCGCGCAGGGGCTGGGCCAGATTACCAAGCTTGAGGCCGGTTGTCTCCATATGATGTCGCAAGGCGGCCTCGATGTTTTCCTTGCTCCAGTCCCCGATGGCCTCCAGGGTTGGGATCAGCTCTCGCAGCCTGGCCTTGCCCTCTTCCGACAGGGCCTTGGCCGCCTTCGGCGCGATGTCTAGGGGGCGGGCGGCGAACAGAAAACCGGCCGCCTGCATCAGCGCCTGCAGGTTGCTGGCCCGCTCCTGCAGGCCGGGCAGGGCCCTGAGCAGGCTGTCGGTGCCGCCAACCTCAATCCGCCGCAGCAATTCCGGTCCGCCTTCCAAATGGGGCATGGCGGCCAGCAGATGCGCCAGCAGGTCGGGCGCGGCCATCTCGCGCATGTAAATCCCGTTCAGATTTTCCAGCTTGGCGAAATCGAACCGGGCCGGCGCGCGGCCGATGGCGTCCAGACCGAACCATTCGATCATCTGGGCTGTGGAAATGATCTCGTCGTCGCCATGGCTCCAGCCCAGCCGCACCAGATAATTGCGCAGGGCCTCGGGCAGATAGCCCATGGCCCGGTAGGCCTCGACCCCGAGCGCCCCGTGGCGTTTCGACAGCTTGGCGCCGTCCGGCCCGTGAATGAGCGGAATATGGGCGAAGACCGGAATCTGCCAGCCGAGTGCCTGATAGATCAGGCTCTGCTTGGCGGCATTGGTCAGGTGATCGTCGCCCCGGATGATATGGGTCACGCCCATATCGTGATCATCGACCACCACCGACAGCATATAGGTGGGGGTGCCGTCGCTGCGCAGCAGCACCAGATCATCAAGCTGGCTGTTGGGGATGCTGACCCGGCCCTGGACCTGATCGTCAATCACGGTCTCGCCATCGACCGGCGCCTTGAAACGCACGGTATAGGGTCCGTCCTGTTGCCGGGCGAGTTCGCGGCAGGTGCGGTCATAGCCGGTGCGCCCACCGCTCGCGGCGGCTTCCTCGCGCTTGCGGCTCAGTTCCTCGGCGGTGCAGTAGCAGCGATAGGCCTTGCCCTCGGACAGCAATCGCTCGGCGATCTCGCGGTGGCGGGCGGCCTGCCGGTGCTGATAGACCGGCTCGCCGTCCCAATTGAGGCCGAGCCAGTCGAGCCCGTCCAAAATCGCCGCCACCGCCGCGTCGGTGGAGCGGCTGCGGTCGGTATCCTCGATGCGCAGATGCATGTGGCCATTATGGGCCCGGGCATAGAGCCAGTTAAAGAGGGCGGTCCTGGCGCCGCCGATATGCAGGAAACCGGTCGGGGAGGGGGCAAACCGAGTGATCACTTTGGAGGTCATGGGTGCTACAGCTATCCTATGGGTTGGAGCGGCGCTGTGATGTAACATATGGCGAGCCCGCCGCATAGACCAAGCCGGGCCGGCGGGGGGCAGAATGCGGGTGAATATGTGGCTTGGCTTTGAGCAGGGGGCGGTTTGACGATGGCGGGCAGGCCGGCATATGGGCGCGGAGCGCCGGCTCCGGCCGGGGCGCGGCCATGGGGGGGCGCTGTCCATGCGTTTCAGAGGCTGCAAGGGGCGTTGCTCGAAGAGAGCGAGCGCTGGTTTCTGTGGCTGCCGGTCGGATTCGGAACCGGTATCGCGCTTTATTTCGCCCTGCCTTTCGAGCCGTCCGGACTGCTGCTGCTGGTAGCGGGGCTCACTCTGGGCGGCGCCCTGGCGGCGCTGCATGCATGGCGTGCTTACGCTTTGAGCCTGCTGATCATCCCGCTGGTGCTGTTTGGCGGCATGGCTGCGGCCAAGCTGCGCACCTATGTGACGGCGGCGCCGGTGCTGACCGGGAAAATCGGACCGGTCAGCGTTTCGGGCCGGGTGGAGCGGGTGTGGAAGCGGCCGGGCGGCGGGCGCCGGCTGCTGCTGCGCACCGAGGCGGTGCAGGGGATTGCGAAAGGCCGGCTTCCCTATCGGTTGCGCCTCACGGACCGGGTGATGCGGGGGGTGGAGATCCAGCCCGGCGATGCGGTGAGATTCCGCGCTGTGCTGCTGCCGCCGCCGGATGCGACCCGGCCGGGCGGCTTTTCCTATGCCCGCATGGCCTGGTTCGAGCGCATCGGGGCGACCGGATTCGTGATCTCGCCCATACAGGCGGCGGTATTGGCGCCGCCCGGTCTGCTGTTTCAGGCGGGCGCCGCCATCGGCCGCTGGCGGCTCGGGGTGGCGGCGCGGCTGAGAGCCGGGCTTGAAGGTGAGGGCGGCGAGGTGGCGGCGGCGCTGATCACCGGGGACCGGGGCGGCCTCGCGCCGGCGAGCGTCGGCGCGCTGCGCGATGCGGGCCTTGCGCATTTGCTGGCGATATCCGGCCTGCATATGGCCCTGTTCGGGGGCGGGCTGTTCTATCTCATCCGCTGGCTGCTGGCGCTGAGCCCGGCTTTGGCGCTGCGGGCGCCGATCAAGAAATGGGCCGCCATGGCGGCGCTGATCGGCTCGCTTGGCTATCTGGTGCTGAGCGGCGGCGCCATTGCCACCCAGCGGGCCCTGATCATGACCGGTATCATGTTCGCGGCGATCATGCTGGACCGGCGGGCGATCAGCCTGCGCAATGTGGCGCTGGCGGCGCTGGCCATTCTGCTATGGCGGCCGGAGAGCCTGATCAGCGTCAGTTTCCAGATGTCGTTCGCCGCGGTGACGGCGCTGATCGGCGTTTATGAAAGCCTTTCCGGCCGCGTTTGGTACTGGGGCGGCGAAGGCGGCGGCGCCATAAGGCAGGTGCGGCGCATGGGCCGATATCTGACCGGACTGGCCCTGACTTCACTGGTGGCCGGAGCGGCGACGGCGCCGTTCGCGCTTTATCATTTCCACCGGGTGGCGATCTATGGGCTGGCGGGCAATATGCTGGCGGTGCCGGTGATGGGCATGGTGATCATGCCGGCGGCGCTGGCGGCGTTGATTGCCTTGCCGTTCGGTCTCGAGGCCTATCCGCTGATGGTGATGGGGCTGGGCATAGATATGGTGATCAGGTCGGCCGATTATGTCGCGAATCTGCCTGGAGCGGTGCGGCATCAGGCGGCGTTTTCCGCAGCGGCGCTGGGCTGCGTGGTCTATGGCGGGCTGTTTCTGGTGCTGTGGCGGCGGCGCTGGCGCTATTTGGGGCTTATTCCGATGGCGCTCGGCGCCGGTCTGGCCCTGATGCCGGAACGCCCGGATGTGCTGATCGACCGCGCAGGGCTGAATATCGCAGTGCGGGGCGGGGGCGGGCATCTGGCACTGATGAGCCCGCGCGCCAGCCGATACAGCGCCGGCAGATGGCTGCTGGCGGACGGCGATGCCCGATCGCCCGGCCAGAGCGGGCAAGGGGAACCAGTGTTTACCTGCGACGGGCTTGGCTGCATAGCCAAATTACCGGGCGGGCGCAAACTCGCTTATGTCAGAAGCCGGGGCGCGCTGCGGGAGGATTGCGGTCTGGCGGATATCGTGGTGAGCCGCATTCCGCTCCGGCGGCAGGATTGCGGCGCGGCACTCGTCATTACCGGTGAAGACCTGAAACGCCGGGGCGCGCATGAAATCCGTGTGACG
>PKTQ01000251.1 GCA_002869085.1 Hyphomicrobiales bacterium
CAGTTTATGTGAAACAGAATTGGAGGAGATGAATGGATCCTGACCCTGAATATGCACTATGCGCATAAATCCGCCATCAGCCGCGACGAGGCCGAGACCCTTGCTCTGAGCGCCCTGCGCTTTCTGGCCTCGGACCCGGCCTTGTGGTCGCGTTTCGAAGCGCTGACCGGGGTCGATGCCGCCTCGGTCCGCCGGCTGGCCGCCGAGCCTGATTTTCTGGCCGGTGTGCTGGAATTTCTGCTGCAGCACGAATCCGCGCTGCTGGTGTTCTGCGCCCATGAGGATATTGCGCCCGAGCGCCCCGCCAGAGCTCATCGGCTGCTCAGCGGCGGCGCATATGGCGCCTGATCCTGCCCCCGCAGCCTATTTGCAGGGCGTTTCCTTCAGCAATTCAAAGGTTTTCAAAGTGCCGGACATGACGAAATCGCCATAGTCGAAGATCAGCTCGTCGGAAATGCCGTTTTCATAGAGCCGGAACACCACTTCATATTCCGGCACACCCTCGCCGGGCATGTCCTTTTTGTAATAGCTGAGGGTCACCGGCCATGAGGACAGCTTTTTCAGCTGGTCCCGGTCGCCTTTCAGCGTCTCACCGGGCTTGGCCTCGGCCGGCCGGGTCTTGCCGATAAAGGCATTGGTATCATAGGGGGTCAGGCCGTCATCGGCGCCGTCGAACAGCTTCTTGTCCAGCCGCGCCTTCCCCTGGCGCCCGGCCTTGATCAGCATTTTCAGATGCTCGCTGGGAAACACCGTATTGGCGGGCAGCATATGGCCGGTTTTGGGCTTGGGCAGGCTCAGATTGACGATGCGCTTGCCGTCCGCCTGACGTATCGCCACCCCGCGTGCGTTTTCGGTCAGCTTGTCATTATTGCGCGACACCGTCTCGAACACGAATCGGCTGCCGTCATATTCCTCCCAATTGCGCATCACCGTGTCGGTCACCGAGCCGGTGCCGTCCTTCAGCCCCAGATCGGTCAGAATCCGCATATTTATGGTATAGCCCTCGCAGGAACTGCCGATCAGTTCGTAGACGATCCGTCCCTGCACATCCACCACCGTCGATCCCGGCCGGTTCTTGACATATTTGAGATCGTAAACCACCCGGTGAGACTGCAGATGAATGGGTGCCTCCGTCTTGGCGCGGACCGGTATATCCGTCATCGCCAGCACGACCAGGGCGCCGAGCGCGAGGCGCGCGACACGGTTTCTGATGAGGTATCGCATGCGGAGAATTATCCTTTCTCAATAGCCGCCTCCAGAGGAATGAGCTATAGGGAGTTGGAGATCAAAGCGCAAGTTGAACGCAAAATACGGAAACAACATGTCCAACCCGCCACGAATATTGGTCACCCGCAAATTGCCCGCCGCCGTCGAGCGTCGGCTGAGCCGGGATTTCGACGCAAAGCTGAATGAAACCGACAGCTTGCTGGGTTCCGAGCGCATTTCAGAGCTGGCGGCGGGCTGTGACGGGCTGCTGGTGTCGCCGACCGATGATTGCGGCGCGGATTTCATCTCTTCCCTGCCGGACAGCGTCAGGATCATCGCCACTTTTTCGGTCGGTTACGATCACATCGACCTTGAGGCCGCCCGGGCGCGCGGCCTTGCGGTCACCAACACCCCGGACGTGCTCACCGACGCCACCGCCGATCTGGCCATGTTGCTGCTGCTCGGCGCGGCGCGCGGCGCCGTTTGGGGCCTCGACATGGTGCGCGAGCGCAGCTGGCCGGTCTGGTCCCCCACCACCCCGCTCGGCATCGATGTCACCGGCCGCCGGCTCGGCATTCTCGGCATGGGCCGCATCGGCCAGGCGGTAGCGCGGCGCGCCCGCGGCTTCGACATGCAAATCCACTATCACAACCGCAAGCGCCTGCCCGCCGCCGAAGAGGCCGGCGCCTTTTTTCACGAGGACATCGCCGATCTGCTGGCGGTATCGGACTTCCTCTCGATCAATTGCGCCCTCACCCCGCAAACCCGCCATCTAATCAACCGGGAAACCCTGGCCCGCATGCCGCAAGGGGCAATTGTCATCAACACCGCTCGCGGCGGCATTGTCGATGACGAAGCGCTGATCAAGGCCCTCGAAAGCGGCCATATCGCCGCCGCCGGGCTCGATGTGTTCAATAATGAGCCCGATATCGACCCGCGCTACCGGAAGATGGACAATGTATTCTGCCTGCCCCATCTGGGCAGCGCCACCCCGCACACCCGCGACGCCATGGGCCACCGCGCGGTGGACAATCTGCAATCCTTTTTCGCCGGCCGCACGCCCGGCGATCTGCTCTGAGGTATGCCATGATCATTGCCAGCTGGAACGTCAACTCCATCAAGGCCCGCCTGCCCCGGCTGCTGGAATGGCTTGAGGAACGCAAGCCCGACATTGCCTGTCTGCAGGAGATCAAGACGGTGGATGAAGGCTTTCCGCGCGCCGCCATCGAGGATCTGGGCTATAATGTCGCCGTGCATGGCCAGAAAACCTATAACGGGGTCGCCATTCTCTCGCGCCTGCCTTTCGATGAACCCCCTGAGGCCCGCCTTCCCGGCGACGATAGCGACAGCCAGGCCCGCTATCTGGAAGCGGTGGTCTCGACGGACAAGGGCGCGCTGCGCGTCGCCTCGATCTACCTGCCCAACGGCAACCCGGTGGATAGCGAAAAATTCCCCTATAAGCTGGCCTGGATGGACCGCCTGCGCGACCATGCCGCCGGTCTGCTGCGCTATGAGGAAAATTTCGTGCTGGCCGGGGATTACAACATCATTCCGGACGCCGGCGACGTTTACAACCCGAAAGCCTGGACCGATGACGCCCTCTATTGCCGCGCCTCGCGCGAGAAATTCCAGGCCCTGATGCATCTGGGCCTGACCGATGCCTTTAGGGCCTGCAATGATGCGCCGGATCAATATACCTTCTGGGATTATCAGCGCGGCGCCTGGGCCAAGGATCACGGCCTGCGCATCGATCATCTGCTGCTGTCGCCCCAGGCCGCCGACCGGCTGAAGACCTGCCGCATCGACAAGCCGGTGCGCGGCCGCGAACGCCCCTCGGATCACACCCCGATCTGGGCCGAACTCGCGCTTTGATTCTGGATTGCGGCGGACGCCGGAGCTAAAGGATCAGGGCCTATTCGCTGCCATAGCGCTGCTGCCAGCCGAGGGTGAGATGCTCGGCCCGGTCGCGCTCTTCTCTGTTGGCCTTGATCAGCAGCGATTCATACATTTCCACCACGCTCTGGCGGGTCTTGGAATCCTGCTCATTGACCTTGGCCAGACCCAGCCACATCAGGCCCTGAGCCCGGTCGGCGCTGGGGATTTTCTTACTGGCGTAAAGCCGGCCCAATTCGGCCTGGGCCGGAGCATATTTCTTCCTGGCGGCCATTCTCAGCCAGCGCATGCCCAGCTTGGGGATCGACTTGGTGCCTTCGCCGCGCATCATCATCTGCCCCAGCATGAATTGCGCCCGAGGATCCCCATATAGCGGCGCCACATGCTTGAGGATCGAATAGGCCCGGGCCGGATTTTTCTTCACCCCGGCCTTCGGCAGGCCGTTCCGGTAATATCTTGCCAGCGAGACCAGCGCGTCCTGGATAAACCGGGTATGGGCCAGAGAAGGATCCTCGGCGCGATAGGCCTCGAAGATTTCATTATAGAGCTTGAAGGCCTTGGCCCGGTTGCGCGGGAACACCTTGCTGCGTTCATACATCCTCGCCAGGCGCCATTTGGCATAGAGATTGCCTTTCAGCGCCAGCTTCTCGATGGTTTTGAACGGCAGAACCGACCTGGCCTTATGTTTGGAAGCGCCCGGCCTGGCGTCGGGGCGCAGCACCCCGTCCGAACTCGTGCCGCGCTCCTTATTGCCGCCATCTGCGTCGATGCTTGGGCCGATCGCCCCCGCCACAGAAGCGGCCGCAGCCCCGGCCGGACCGCCGCCATCGCCGCCGCGACCACCGGACCCGCTGTCATGACCGGCGGATTCGCCCTGCCCGCCATGGCCGCCTGCCCCGCCATCGCCGTGTCCACTCTCGCCGTGTCCGCCCTCGCCGGACGAAGCCGCCGCCGCCAGCACCGTGCCGACCGTCACGATCATCGCGGCGGCAAACACCACAAATGCGCGGCGCAGCGGCCAAGACAGCATCATGACGCGGCTCTTTCCACGCCCGGTGCCGGTCGCGTCCCCTGCCGGAGCCACCTTCAGGTCTGTGTGACGATGATTGTTGTCGAACATGCAGTCGGCCATTGAATCTCTACTTCAGCACCCTGCGATACTTTGGCAGGGCTCGGATTGCCGCAACCCCGCATACTAAATGTTTTACGATCCCCGCACGAGTGCAGGGATGCAACACCGCGAGTATTTTCGCTATTTCTGAAGTAATTCAGTTGCTACAGGACAAATCTAGCGAAATTGCGGCTGGGACATGGAAATCATCACTTCCGGTTGATCTCGGCGCCGGTTATAAACGAAAGTCTGACAAGAAAGGCAGGGCGCGTACTGCCCGCGTGGCATCAAAAACAACATAAGAGGCGATGAACATGGACAGTCATCAGACAACATCAGGTGAGTCGGTCGAGATCGGCTGGGAAGAACCCAAGGGCGTTATCGGCCTAAGCTTCAAGATCTTCTTTCTCAGGCTGATTACCCTCGGCATTTATCATTTCTGGGGCAAGACCCGGGTCCGCCGCGTGCTGTGGCAGGCGGTGCGGCTGAACGGCCAGCCCTTTGAATATACCGGCACCGGCAAGGAGCTGTTTCTCGGCTTCCTGATCGCCGTGTTCCTGATTTTCGCGCCGCTGATCCTGATCATCATCGGCGCCGCCCTGCTGCTGGACCAGGAGAGCCCCTTGTTCCTGGTGGTGATGTTGCTGATCTATGTGTTCTTCTTCTATCTGACGGGCGTCGCCATCTACCGGGCCCGGCGCTACCGCCTGTCCCGCACCCGCTGGCGCGGCATCAGGGGCACCATGACCGGCTCGCCCTGGGCCTTTGCCTGGACCCATTTCTGGACCGCGCTGATGCTGCCGATCTCGCTCGGCTGGGCGTTTCCATGGCGGCGGGTCAAGCTGAACAAGCTGCTGACCGAGCAGACCCGTTTCGGCGACCGCAATTTCGAATTCAACGGCACCACCCGCCCGCTCTACAAGCCCTTCGCGGTGCTGTGGATCGGCGCGGTCGTGTTTTACGG